>JAYTWP010000482.1:0-3266 GCA_043743395.1 Actinomycetota bacterium
GTGTAACGGGCGGCGAGGTCGTCGTCGCTGATGCGCTGCCAACCGTGGTTCGTGATCGTGGCCACTACCGGGTAGATCCCGCGAAGTGCGTCTGGGCCACCGGTCGCTGAGTCTGCATCAGCGGCCTCCCACAACGCTCGGCAGGCGAGGTTGATCGCGTCGTCACGACTGATCTGGGGCCGATGGGCGATCTTGATCACGGTCCCTGCATGCAGGCTTCCCGAACCGGTCGCGACGAACTCCTGCTCCTCGTAGCGCCCACCGGTGACGTCGTACGCCCACAGCCGGCCAGTGTTACGACGCGAGTCGAACCCGCCAAAGATCGGCACGACAACCATTCCTTGCATCGCCGCGGGAAGGTTGCCGCGTACCATCATCGACAACTGGTTCGCCTTGCCTTCGAGGCTGAGCGAGGAACCCTCGACCTTTTCGTAGTGCTCAAGCTGCAGCTGGAACAGTTTGATCATTTCCATTGCAGGCCCGGCCGCACCAGCGATTGCAACACCGCTGAACTTGTCGGCCTGAACGACTTTTTCCATCGTGCGGTGACTAATAAGGTTGCCGCTCGTGGCCCGGCGATCGCCAGCCATTACGACCCCCTCCGCGAAACGAAGTGCGATACAGGTTGTTGCGTGCGGGACGGCCAGGTCGGCTGTTGCGCTCGATGGCGCAGCGACCTGCAGGCCGACGCGACGCAGCAGTTCGGGAAAATTCGCTCCTGGGTCGTCGCCTTGAGCAAAGGTCGGCATTGGCATTTTCTTACTCGCCGCCCTTTTGAACGTAGCTCTTCACGAAGTCCTCGGCATTGGTCTCGAGTACGCCGTCGATCTCGTCGAGGAGGTCGTCGAGTTCGGCCTTGAGCTTTTCTCCCTGCGGCGTGCTCGCAGGCGCTTCCTCGACCGTTTCGTCGGTGCGTGATGGCGTTGGTTTCTGCTTCTGTGTGCGCTCAGCCATGTTGTAGTCCCCTCACTTCGGCGCGTGGACGCCTGGTCAACATCTTGTTGATGAGCCTACGAGTCCAATCGTGCCAACAACTCGGCAGCAGTGGTGCATTCATCGAGCAAATCTGCGACGTGTTCGGCTGTGCCTCGCAGTGGTTCCATCATCGGCACACGGCGAAGGGGGTCTCGACCGACGTCGAAAACCATCGAATCCCAGTTCGCAGCGACGATCTCATTTGGCCAACGTTGCAGGCACTTCCCCCGAAAGTATGCCCTTGTTGTCTCGGGCGGCTCGGTCATCGCAGTGTGTACGTCTTCGGTGCTGACGAGCGTTTCGAGTCCCATCTTCGTGGCAAGACAGCGGTCCGCACGCATGTCGTGATACTGGAGATCGAGCGCCTTCAACTTCGCGTCACCCTGGCTGAGACCGTGTCGTTGTGCGAACCCGTCGACGAGCCGTTGCTTTGCGATCCAGTCGACCCAGTGCGCGACGGACTGGAGGTCGCCTTCGAGCCCCGTCAGCACGGCCTCCCACCGTGTGAGGACATCGAGCGCGACCGCTTCACCCACGCAGGCCAGCCCGTGGCTGCGTTCATACTTCTGAGCCCGCTCGAGGAGTGCCCACTGCAACTCGATCGCAGTCAATCGCCTGGAGTCGCGAAGCAGGACGGTGCGTTCGAGCGTGGGGTCGTGGCTGACCTGGCGGATCGCTGTAACAGGGTGGGCCAAGGTGAGATCGTTGCCGAGTTCGTCGTCCTCGATCATGGCGAGCATGATCGCTGTGGTGCCAACCTTGAGATATGTGGCGACCTCGCTCATGTTCGCGTCGCCGACGATCACGTGCAATCGGCGATACTTCTGTGGGTCGCAGTGCGGTTCATCGCGTGTATTCACGATGGGTCGCTTCAACGTGGTCTCGAGACCGACCTCTTCTTCGAAGAAGTCTGCGCGTTGGCTGAGCTGATACGGCACCGTACGAGACGAGGTACCGGCCAACTCGCAACCAACCTTGCCCGCCCCACAGAACACCTGGCGGGTCACAAAATGGGGGGTGATCTGTGCCACGATTCGCGCAAACGGCGTGGCGCGATCGACGAGGTAGTTCTCGTGACAGCCGTAGCTGTTGCCCTTGCCATCGGAGTTGTTCTTGTAGGTCACGATCTCGCTGCCGTCGTTGAACAACCGTTTGGCGGCAGTCATGCTCGCGCGCACGATTTCTTCGGCAGCGCGATCGAAACGCACGACCTCGAGCGCGTTCACGCACTCGGGCGTCGATACTTCGGGGTGCGCATGGTCGACGTAGTACCTCGCTCCATTGGTGAGCACCGCGTTGACGAGCTGAGATTCAATATCGGGAGCAAAGACTTCGGCATAGGTGAAACCCCGGGCATCCGCGCCGGGATGTTCGTGTTCGTAGTCCCAATCGACGCGGCGTAGAACCCCACTCACATAGGCATTGATCAACGCGCTCGATGCAGCGACCGGATTCGACTCCGCGCCGCGGACCTGGATGCCGTATTCGGTTTCGATGCCGCACACCTTGGCGATCGCCATGGTGTGACCATAGCCCCAACGTGGTTACAGGTACTGCCCTGTGCCGACACGTTCGATGGCGCGCCCTCCGGCGAGCGCTGACGCAGCGCGACCCTCGGCGACGAGCGTGCGGATGAACACGATCCGTTCGCCTTTCTTGCCGCTGATCTTGGCCCAGTCGTCGGGGTTGGTGGTGTTGGGCAGATCCTCATGTTCTTTGTATTCCTGTTTGATCGAATCGAGCATGTCCTGAGTGCTGACGCCCTTCGCTCCGCCCGCAATCAGCCGCTTGATCGCCAGCTTCTTGGCTCGGCGAACGATGTTTTCGATCATGGCACCCGACGCGAAGTCCTTGTAGTACAGGACCTCTTTGTCGCCGTTCTGGTATGTGACCTCAAGGAATCGGTTCGATTCGTCGTCGCGGTACATCTCCTCAACGGTGCGTTCGATCATCTCTGGCACTGACTCAGCTGCGGCGATCGGAATCTCAGTAGTGAGGTATTGGGCGAAGATTTGCCTGGCGGCGACCTCGTTCGGCCGTTCAATCTTGATCTTTACGTCGAGTCGGCCGGGGCGCAGAATGGCAGGATCGATGAGGTCCTCGCGGTTCGTGGCACCGATCACGATGACGTTACGCAATCCCTCGACGCCATCGATTTCGGCGAGCAGCTGCGGAACGATGGTGCTCTCCATGTCGGAGCTGATGCCTGATCCACGGGTGCGGAACATGCTGTCCATCTCATCGAAGAAAACGATGACGGGCCAACCTTCCTCGCTCTTTTCGCGGGCCCG
>JAYTWP010000483.1:0-2184 GCA_043743395.1 Actinomycetota bacterium
GAGCGCCTGCAGGCTCAACAAACGGAACGGCTCGGTGTCGATCTCAGCAAGCTCGAGGTCCCCCGCAAGCACGGCTCGCTTCCAGTCCTGGTGATCTGCCTCCATCGCGTGGAACTCGGGCATGACTTCGGTGGCGAACAACTCGAGGGCTTCACAGATGTGCTCGTGTCGGTTACGACCGGCTTGATTCAACAGGATCACCTGATCGACGCCTGACTCGGCGAAGCGGTGCAACTTCTGACGGATCGTGGCGGGAGACCCAATGAGGCCGCCACTCTGCGCCCGGCGGCCAGCAGGAGTCTCCTTCCATTCGATGTATTCGTCCCACAAGCTGATCGTGCCCGGCGCGACTGGGCCATGATCGTTGTAGAAGCGCAACGCGAACTGGAAGAAGGTGCTGCCGTCGGCGCGTTCGCGAGCTTCTTCGTCGGTATCGGCGCACATGAATTGGCTGACGACCGCGATATTGGGATTGGTCTCGTACGGCCCCAGCGGATCGAGACGCTTGGTGAACGCGTTGTAGTAGGCGTGCACCCACGCCTGCGCAGCATCGGCGCTCACAAACTGAAAGCCGAGCGCCCCCAGTCCGCGCTGGCCGGCCATTTCGATCGTTTCGAGTTGGCTGCACGCAACCCACAATGGCGGGTGCGGCTTTTGTCGGGGCTTGGGGATGACATTGCGCAACGGAAAGTCGAAGTACTTGCCGTGGTATTCCCAACCCTCTTCCCAGAACATCGGGAGCAAACAACGCATCGCGTCTTCCCACACGTCGCGCTTGTCGCGGAATCGACGATCGAACGGATGGAGTTCGGTGACACTGCTTCCTTCGCCGACCCCAAGTTCGACACGGCCATGACTGAGCAGGTCGAGCGTGCTGACGCGCTCGGCCACGCGAGCCGGATTGTTCGTGGTGAGCTGCACGATGCCGTGGCCGAGGCGAATGCGTTTGGTGCGTTGACTCGCTGCGGCGAGGAAGACCTCGGGTGCCGATGAGTGGCTGTACTCCTCGAGAAAGTGATGCTCGACCTCCCACGCGTAATCGAAACCAAGCCGGTCGGCCAGCTCAACTTGATCGAGTGCGTTGTTGAGAAGGTGGTACTCGTCGTCGCGGCCCCAGGGCTTCGGCAACTGCAATTCGTAGAAGACTCCGAATTTCACGGCACGACCCCCATCGTTGTGGAAACTGGTGCTGAACCTACCAAGACTGAATTGGCCAAGAGTGAATTGGCCTGAGCGAACGGGTCAGCGATCGACGAAGACGTGAAGCGAACCCGTGTAGTTGGCGACCCACACCTGCCGTGTCGCCGCGTCGTAGGTGATGCCCACCGGATGCACCCCCGCGTGTTCTGTCTGGAGGATCTTCATGTCAGCTGTGCGCACCTTGCTGATGGTTCCGTCCTGGTAGTTCACCACGTACAAGCTCTCGCCATCGTCCGACAGAGCCATCGATCGGGTCTCGGTTCCCGTGCTCGCCTTTCCCACCAGTACCCCTGCGTTGAGGTCGATCTTGCGCACCACATTCTGTTGGTTGTTCGAGACGTACAGATACCGGTCGTCTGGCGAGAGCAGGAGATGGCGGGGAGTCTGTCCAGCATCGGCAACAGAACCAACGACCTTGTTGGTTCTTAGATCGATCTTGTCGATCTTGGCCTCGCCCATGATCGCGACATAGGCAAACCGCGAGTCCTTGGTGATCGCGATCCCACGCGGATGCCGACCGACGTCGATACGCGTCGTGAGGGTGTCGGTCGTCGTGTCGATGATCGAGACGTCGAACCCGCACCAGTTCGACACGAGCAGTCGACTGCCATCAGGGGTCACCGCCATGAACTTCGGGACAGCTCCTGTCGGAATCACCTTGTCGATCGTGAAGGTGCGGGTGTTGATCTTGTAGACGAAGCTGTCGTCCCACGTGCCGCGGTTGCAGTTGTCGTCGGCGACTGGGTGATAGCCAGGGCCATACATCTTGTAGTTCGATACGTACACGGCGGATCCGTCGGCCATGAACGCTGCCTCGACCGGCGAGCCTTGGGCGATGACGCCATTCGCGATACCGAACGCAGCAAGGTCGACCTTGTCGGAAATCTTGGCGACGAGCTTGCCATCGCGATCGAACACCATGACGTTGTGCCGATACATCATGTTCTGTGCGAAGAACAGGCCGTCGCCAGAGGCCACGATGCT
>JAYTWP010000484.1:0-4147 GCA_043743395.1 Actinomycetota bacterium
GCGCACAATCTCGTCGGCGACCTGATCGAGATCGGCAAGTGTGCGCGCCACACGACGCACGCGGTGGTAACCGCGCCCGGTCAACCGATCGTGTTCGAGCTCGGTGCGCAGCAGCTTTTGTGCCGCTGGCTCCAGAGGCGCCAGCGCATCGAGGAGTGCCGCTGGTATCGCCGCGTTCAGCGAGGCGTTTCTTTCGAGCGCGTGTTGGCGCGCTTGGGCGACACGGGCAGCCACGATCACAGACGATTCACCACCAACGCCCATCAGCAGTTCATCAACGCCGGGGCGATGCACGGGTACGCGTAGATCGAACCTGTCCAGCAGGGGGCCGGAGAGCCGCCGTAAGTAGCGAGAGCGGGCACCGTCATCGCATTCGCATGAACCAGGCGCGCCACCCCCGCACGGACACGGGTTGGTCGCTGCGACGAGAAGAAACTGCGCAGGAAGGGTGGCGCTGGCTCTCGCCCGGGCGACACGCACGACACCCTCCTCGAGCGGTTGACGCAGACCATCGAGTACCGCTGGCGAGAATTCACCGAGCTCATCGAGAAAGAGCACGCCACCGTGAGCCAACGAGATCTCACCTGGTCTGAGCGAAGCTGTGCCACCGCCGACAAGGGCCACAATCGAGCTGGTGTGGTGGGGAGCGCGAAATGGAGGGCGGCTGATCAGCGACCCCGAGGGAAGGCGCACCCCGGCCGCCGAATGCACCATGGTGGCCACGAGCGACACGTGCGGCGTCAGGGGCGGAAGCAGACTCGGCATGCGCTGTGCGAGCATTGTCTTGCCTGACCCTGGCGGCCCCACGAACAGCACATGGTGGCCGCCGGCCGCGGCCACCTCGAGTGCTCGGCGAGCCAACGGTTGGCCACGTACATCGGCCAGATCGGGTGACGTGACGATCTCGTCGACCACCGTGTCCTCTGGCGGCGTCGGCCATGGAGCGTGCCCGTTCAGCGCCTCGACGACTTCACGAAGCGTGTGCCCCACAGCGACTGGTTGCTCACTGATGACCTCGGCCTCGTGCCGACTGGTCACCGGGACAACCGGGCGCGCACCACCGAGAGCAGCGACCATCGGGGCGATACCGGCGACTGGCCGCAACGATCCGTCGAGACCAAGCTCGCCGACGAACCCGTAGCCCGCAACCGCCGCGCTCGGGATCAGATCATCGGCCACGAGGACGCCTATCGCGATGGCGAGATCGAGTCCGGCGCCAACCTTGCGCTGGCTGGACGGAGCGAGGTTGACCGTGACCTTCTTCGATGGCCAGGGATAGCCACTGGACAACACGGCCGCGCGCACACGATCGCGCGCTTCGCGGCACACTTCATCGGGTAGACCCACGATCGTGAAGCTCGGAAGGGCATTGGACACGTGCACCTCGACCGTGACGCGATGACCTTCGACCCCGAGCAGGGTGGCAGACAAAATGGCTGCGAGCACAGCTCACCTCCGATAGACAGGCGGTCGATTCCGCTTGGTATACAGGAGGGGCCACGGCCCCACAACGAGAACACACTACAGGCGAGGTCTGGCACACACTCCCTGGTTTCGCACAGGACCACGCATTCGAAGGGGTGCCATCATTTGGGTCGAGACGACTGCTTGACTGTTGGCATGCGAACGCCCAACGCCCTCACGAACGCGGCCCTTGTCTCGTTGGCGTTGGTCGCCTCTGTGGCGGCGAGCTCATGCGGCAATGCACCGGTGCGCAGTGCGGAACGCTTTTGTGGAGAGCTCACGGTGCACAAGAACGACATCCGCACGCTCCCCAACTCGAACGAGTCGATCACTCAATTGATCAACTTGTACGCCGACATGGCTGAAGTGGCGCCGCTTGAGATTCAGAAGGACTGGGATCAGTTGTCCACGAACCTCAAGACAGCCAACACAGTCAACGTAAAGGATCCGGCGTCGGTCCAAGCGGTGGCTGATTCGGCATACGCAACGCAAAAAGCCGCGGAGCGGTTGGCGATCTGGGCGAAAACGACGTGCGGAATGGACATCGGGCCGGTTGGCACCGCCTGACGCGGCGGTACCGAATCGGGATGGTCAGCGAATCTCGCCGCGCTTGACGATGACCTTGTCGACCAACCCGTACTCCTGCGCTTCTTCAGCGGTGAACCAACGGTCGCGCTCACTATCGGCCTGAATCTTCGCAAGGGCCTGACCAGTGTGATGAGCCGTCAGTTCGGCCATGCGGCGCTTGGTGTACACCAGTTGCTCAGCTTGAATCGCGATATCGGCAGCCTGTCCGCGAAGGCCGGCGAGCGGTTGATGCATCATCACGCGAGCATTCGGCAATGTGAACCGTTTGCCGGCCGCGCCAGCGGTGAGGAGGAATTGACCCATGCTGGCGGCCATACCCATGCACACGGTTGCAACTTCGCAGCTGACGAACTGCATAGTGTCGTAGATGGCCATTCCGGCGTAGACGGAACCGCCGGGGCTGTTGATGTAGAGCCAGATGTCGGCGTTGGGATCTTCACCTTCAAGGTACAAGAGCTGGGCGCAGAGTTGGTTGGCGATCTCGTCGTTGACGTCAGTGCCAAGAAGGATCACCCGGTTCTTGAGAAGCCGGTTGAAAACATCGCTGCGGGGATCGAAACCAGCGTCGAGGGCTTGTGGGGTAATGAGGTCCGACATGGCCGAAAGACTATCGGGATTCGGCCCGCACGCTCAGGAAGGAATCACGCACCACAGGTGTTGTACGCGAAATGGACATGGCAATTGCCCTCGACTTCGCCCGTAAGTATCGCAACGGGGTACTTGCCACGATCAAGCGTGACGGTCGGCCCCAGTTGTCGAACATCATTTACGTCGTGGGCGACGACGGCGAGATACGCATTTCGATCACTGCCGACAGAGCCAAGTACTTCAACATTGTTCGCGATTCTCGGGTGGCGCTTCATATCTCAACCGCGCTGCAATGGTGAACGACCATCGCACGGTGCTGCATCTGCGACCCACGAACGCCTACGGCATGATTCTCGCCTGAACCACCGGCGTCGAGTTCAGCTGAGCTTGCCCCTCAGCGGCGAATGCCACTGAAAATAACGGCGACGCGCTCGTCGTCACGCACGTCGCCACGAATCGCCAGCAGGCCAGCGAGACCTGCTGTGCCCGTATGGCTTGCATCGATGGATGTGTGCGTCCCCGCAAGCTCGTTGGCACGGAGCACGAATGACTCGGCGGCAACCACCGGTGACCCACTGCTTGCGGCCATCCCGTTCACGATGCCCAACCAGTCGTACGTCTCATCGTCGAGAATTCCGTCGGCGGCAGAGGTCGGCTCGCTCTCCCAGACCGTCATGCAGTCGCGCCAACGGGCGCCCGCCGTGACCAAACCACCAGGTCCATCAAGGGCTCGACGCCACGCCCGTGCCAGCGGAGCGCACCCCTCGGTCTGCACGGCGTGCAGGGCAGGGAGTGAGGCAGCGGACTGGGCGAGACCGCCGATCACACAACGCGCCAAGGCTCCGCCGCCCACCTGGACGAACACGCGGTCAAGCGGCGTTGCAGCCAATTCCCAGCCGATGCTGCGACCGCCATCGAGACACCAAGCATTCTCGGGACCTTGTACGCTGAATGGGATGGCACCGTGCGCGACTGCCTCGCGGTAGCGCAACACACAGGGATCGCCCGGCTTGTCATTTGGCCGGCGCGGACAGCTCGTGATCGTGGCACCAAGGTCGTTGAGCTGTTGCAGGACGCGGGGGTTCGCGTTGGGCGGCACAAAGACTTGGATTGGCCATTGTGCCGCCGCCGCCAAGATGGCTGCGGCCAAAGCAGCGTTGCCACAGGACGCGATCGCTAATGCGTGTCGACCGCTGACGCTCTTACCCCACGGCGTGCGGCCGAAATGCTCCGCCACGACGAGGTGCAGCAACGTGCTGAAGAGATGACGGACTTTGTGGCTACCTGCCGCCTGATGCGTTTCATCTTTGACCCACACACCACCATCTGGGCTGAAGCCAAGGGTGTCGGAGAGTGCATCCGCCCGAGCGCACGGCGTGATCACAAGTCCCGTTCCGGCGAGACCAGCAACTCTGGCATTCATGTCGACGACGAGCGCCCGACGCGCGTCGAAGTTCATGCCCAACGCTGCAGCGAATGAATCCCATGCGAAGTAGCGCTGGAATGC
>JAYTWP010000485.1:0-10481 GCA_043743395.1 Actinomycetota bacterium
TGATCCATCGTGACCACCCCAACGATCGGTCGGCGGACGCCGGCGATCAGCACGCAGCCACCTGCACCAAAGAGTCGACGCGGCACGCCATCGGCGTATCCGAGTGGCACCGTTGCAATGTTCGTGTCAGTTGCGCAGACATGGCGCAGGCCGTAACTCACACCATCGCCGGCGGCCAGCCGCTTCACGAGGCTCACTCGCGCGCGTAGGGACAATGCAGGCCGCAACGTCGTGCATCGATCACCGAGCAAAGGCCCCGGCGCGACGCCGTACATCGCGATACCGATCCGAACAAGATCACGATGCGCAGGATCAAACGTGAGCGCCGCGGCCGAGTTGGCAACGTGAACGAACTCGGGTTTGTGACCCGCAGCGCTCAAGGCGGTGAGCACGTCGTCGAGCAGCGAGAGTTGACGTTGGTTCGAAGCCGCGCCAGGTTCGTCGGCCATGGCGAGGTGAGTGAACACACCCTCCAGACGAAGTCGACGATCGGACACAATGGCATCTGCGAGCACAACCGCGTCGGCAGGTGAGGCACCAACGCGATGCATCCCGGTGTCGATCTTGAGATGCACGGGATAGTCAGCATCGCCGAGCCGGCCAACCGCGCCCGCAAACGCCACGATCGCCTCGGGCGTGTACAACGTTGGCGTCAGACGATGTGCGATCAGTGAGTCGAAATCCTCGACCGGTGACTGGCTCAGGACGAGAATGGGCCCCGCAATACCACCCGCGCGGAGCTCGACACCTTCGGACACCATGGCCACACACGCGCCAGTGGCTCCAGCCGCCAAGGCCGCGCGAGCAACCGGAACGGCCCCGTGCCCATATGCATTCGCCTTTACCACCACCCATACCGCAGCGGGTGCCACGGTCTCACGAAGTTGGTGAACGTTGTGTGTGATCGCAGCGAGGTCGACGTCGGCCCAGGCCCATCTCATGCGAGCCCATCCAGAACCTGCGGAATCAGTGCAAGCAAGTCACTCGCGATCAATCCGCGGCGAGCTCCAAGACGTCCGGCGCGACCGTGGATCCACGCCCCTGCAGCTGCGGCCTCGAAGGACTCGACACCTTGCGCCAGCAGTGCGCCGATGATTCCGGACAACACGTCACCAGTTCCAGCCGTCGCCAAACGGTCATCGCCGGCGGTGACGATCAACACTCGGCCATCGGGATCGGCGACGACGGTCGCATGGCCCTTGAGGAGCACAACGACACCGAGCTCGAACGCGAGAAGGCGGGTTTCCATGATTCGATTCGGGCCGACCTTGGCACCTGACAGAAGTGAAAATTCGCCATCGTGAGGCGTCAATACCGTTGGCGCCTCACGGTCACGAAGCGCAGACACCGCACCATCTGTACTCCACGCAAGCGCGAACAAACCATCGCCATCGACAACCGTCGGCACCGGAGATTGGCGAACCACGTCACGGATTGCGGCGACCGTGGCTTCGTCGCGGCCGAGGCCCGGACCAATGATCAATGACTGAAACCTGTCGAGACTGGCTGTGGCCTCCTTGGCCCAGCCAGAGCCGGGCAGCGGTCGTTGGACGAACTCATGGTCGCCACTATTCGCCATGCCGCCGGGCACCGACAAATGCACCATGCCAGCACCGCTGCGTTGGGCCGCCGTGGCTGCGAGGTGAGCCGCCCCCGTCATGCCACGGCTTCCCGCGATCACGCGCGTGGCCGAACTCCACTTGTGCGCATCGGCGTCTCGAGGTTGCCACCATTGAACGACATCGGCCTGTTGCACGAGATGGACGCGAACATGTTCGGCCGACAGACCAATGTCGACGACCTCAACGGACCCAGCCAAACCGGCTCCGGGTTCGAACAACAACCCGGGCTTCAGCGCGACGAACGTCACGGTGTGATCGGCCTGCATCACTCCCGAACTTGCGGCACCGGTGAGTCCGTCAACACCAGAAGGAATGTCGACGGCGAGTATCTGTGCCGCACCCGGGTCGGGCGACTGCCACAGACCATGAAATCCAGTACCGAACGCGGCGTCGATCACCAGATCGCAGTCTGGTAGGACCGCTGGGCAATCGGCCACGGAGAACGTACGGACCTGCACTCCCCGCGCCGCCAACTTGCGCGCCGCGACCCTGCCATCGGCACCATTGTTGCCTGGACCCGCAATCACAATCACGCGACGCCCGTAGGAGCCGCCCAGCATTCGTAACGCGGCCCAGGCAACAGCCGATCCTGCCCGCTCGATGAAGTCGACCTCTGAATTGTGTATGGACGCGGCAGCGTCGATATCGCGCATCTCATCGGGCGTCACGATCGACAACATGATTATCAGCGTAGCTAGACCGCACCCCGACAGCAGGGGACGCAGAAGGTCCTATTCCGCCACCACGTAGGCAATGGCTACGAAGTCGCTATGGGTCAGTGAAAGATGCCAACGCATCACACCCGCTGCCTCAGCGAGCTGAGCAGCTCGTCCCACAACACACAACGACGGCGCACCTGAGTCCGCTCGAGTCACCCACGCATCGTGAAACCCGAACGCACCAAGGCCCACACCCAATGCCTTCATCACTGCTTCACGCGCCGCGAACCGCACCGCGAGCGAAGGCACCGGGTCGGCCTTTGACGCGACGTAGTCAAGTTCGGCTTGGGTGAAGATTCGGTCGCGCATCGAGGGCGTACGTTCAAGTGAACGACGAAATCGCGCAATCTCGACGGCATCGACCCCGATACCGATCATGCGCTAACGACGCCAGCGATCGGCCATCTCGCTGATGGGCAGTATCAGTAGATCCGCGACAGAGAGTTCGGCGAGAAGATCGTCGCGGAAACCGCCCTCGGTCTCGACCACCCAGTCGACGAGCCGGTTGTAGCGGCGGTCGTAGCCCTGCAACACACCACGCATCGTCGGCGTCGGCAGGTGATCGTGAAAGCGCACGTGTAGCAACGTGATGCCTGTGATCTGTGAACCCTTCAGTTCGGGCACGAAGATGACAGTGCGACGGTCAGAACGGCCGCGTGCGACCAAGACCTCTCGCTCCGCCGCGACGCGGCGTTTGGTGCCGACGAGCGAATTGTTACGTTCGACTCGTGAGGGAACATCACGAGAAAGCCCACCGCGGTCGATGATTCTGATCGTGGCGTCGGTGCTCTCCGGATCGCCCTCGATTGCGTACCGCGTGAACCCCACGACTTCTTGGACGGCTGGATCGAGATCGGCGAGCACCTTCATCGAACGATACGACAGGCGATCACGGCCGACGCCGACCGAGAGAACAGACTGAACGAGTCGGCGATCCAGCACACCTTCGTCGTTACGACTAATACCGACGGTCACCGTCTTGGCCTGGTGTTTGATCGCGTCGATCGGACGCGTCAGTTCTTCTACCGCACGGGTCAGTGCCACTGTGAGGTCATCGATAAGCGCACTCGGCGTGGCGACCTTGCCTGTGTCAGCGTGATACGACTCGATTGGCGTGTCACTGAGCGCGTCGCGAAGCATCGACACGACTCGGACTGCAGTAGACGCCTCCATCTGACCGTCGTACACACCGGTTCGCAGGGCACCAAAGAAGCGATCGGCAATCGGAGCAAGATCCTTGCGCATCAGACGCAACACTTCATCGCCGACATCAGTGGTGGAAATGGCGTGTTCGATGACCTCGCGTGCCTCGCGCAGTGGACGAGCCGATGCGTCGATCGCCAACGCTGCCTCATACCCGAAGAGGTGGCCGACCATTGCCGACAAAATGAACGCCAAGGCGCTGTCGACGGCGGGCACGCCAATCACAGACGCTGCCGCCGCAAACCGATGATCGCCTTCGGTGGCAATCACGATCGGCAGTGCCTTGTGGGCACGGAAGATAGCAACTTCCTTCGCGACGTCGTCAGCGGTCCCACCGACGAGTCCCGCAGCGCACACGATGATCAACGGCTCGCAGGAGAGATCGATGTGCTTCTTATCCTCGGTGATGTCACACGCAATGCTCTTGTAGCAGAGTTCGCTGAGCTTGATACGAACTTCCTCGGCGGCAACGGCATTAGCACCGTTTCCCACCACGGTCCAATAACGACGTTGCGGAGCAAACCGGCGAGCCGCCTCCCCGATGGATTCTCGCAACTCCAAAACGGTGCGCATCGCATCGGGTATTTCGCGCAACGAGGACAACAATTGATGACGGCGTACATCCGATCCCAATCCGGCAGCCTCGCTGATGGCACACGCCAACAGTGCCCCGGCCGCGACCTGGGCGTAGAAGGCCTTGGTAGACGCCACGCTCATCTCGACGTCCCGTCCGTCCGATGTGTACAACACGCCATCGGCCTTGTCGGCCAGATCACTGTTGCGACGGTTCACGATGCCGATGACCGCTGCGCCCCGGCCGCGTACTAGATCGACCGTGCGGTTTGTGTCGGTGGTCGTCCCACTCTGGCTGACCGCGATCACGAGCGTGTCGCTCATGTCGAGGCGCATCCCGAAGCCACTCAGCTCTGTGGCGACGATGGGGTCGACATCTAACGCCCCTTCGGTCAGTGTTTCGAGCGTGGCCGCCACACTGCGACCTGCGATCGCTGCCGTTCCCTGACCAATCACTACGACCTTGCGAATCGCTCCGCTCGCCAGACGCGTCGCAACAAACGCAGGCAACGTCGTGTGCGCGAGAACAACGCGCAGCACGCCATCACGTTCGACGATCTTGCCGCGCAAGGTCTTGCGAAAGCTTTCTGGCGCTTCGCTGATCTCCTTCAGCAAGAAATGCGGGGCGGCCCCGCGGTCGATATCGCGTGTGGTCACCTCTGCTGTGTGGATTTCGTTCACGTCGAAAGGAATCTCAGTGCCGCCGTAGCTGAGCCGACGAATTCCATCGAGTTCGCCCGCCTTCGATGCCGTCAAGACGAAAATCTGACCGCGACTCATCGGTTGGTCCGGGTCGTTGGGCGTCTCACCGTCCATTCGGACGTAGCGGCTGGTCTGCTCAACGAGGCCGTACGGCTCGCTCGCCACGATGAACGCATCTTCGGCAAGGCCGACGTACAACGCTTGGCCACTGCCGCGCAAAGCGAGCATGACTTCGTCGGGGTGATCGGCGCTTGCCGCCCCAATGGCAACGCTGCCCTCGAAACTGTCGACTGCACGCCGAAACGCCTCGACCGTGTCGCCATTTGTGCCAGCCGAAAAGCGCGACACCAATGCCGGAATGATCTTTGCATCAGTTGTAATGAGTCCGGCGATCCGAAGGTTGTGTTCGAGCTTGAGGTCGGCATGGTTGTCGACATCGCCATTCAGCGCAGCCACGAGATAGGGGCCGGCCTCGTAGCCTGCCTCGAGTTCCTCACTGTTCAGCGGATGGCAGTTCGGTTCGCTGACGATGCCAACACTTGCCCAGCGCGTATGTCCGAGCAGGCTGAGACGTGCTGTGGGCGAGGCAAGTGCGAGACGGAGCAGATCGTCGGCAATGATCGCCGCCCGCAACGCGCGGGTGTTGTCGCCGAGTTCGCCGATCTCGGCAGCCGCCTTGTACACGAAGCTGAGGCAGTGGCCAGCAACTCGTACCGATCCACTGGTGAACAAAGAGTCGTCGTGACGGCCCGCCAGGAGCGAGCGCACCGCTGGATCGTCGACCGAAAGACCATGATCCCAAACAAAGAGGTGTATGCCGGCAGAGTCACGCCCACGCACCTCGAGACGATCGAGTGCCGACAGTGCCTGCTGTACCACGAAGTAGCCGGCAATGGCGGAGGGCGTCGCATCGCGGCCAGCAAGTTCATCAACCAAACGCGCTGTGCGCAGGCGATCCTTGCGGATCGACCACAACGCATCGCGAAGCCGGCCCAGAACAGCACTTGTTGCTTCTACCTCCTCAGGGCCGAGGTCGAGGTTCGCTTCAACCGAGTGCTCGCTGGACATGAGAATCGCCTCGAGCTGGTCGATTCTGGCCGTGATGCCAGCAGCGAGTTCGTGCCGACCCGCGAGCGCCTGCACGCCAGCAACACCACGCAGCAGTTGATCCACTGCGGCCGCAGCCTCAGCGACGGAGGCGAGGTCCGGCGACAAGCTGACGGCACGATCGAGCCCAGCCAGAATGGCTGCGGCGGACGGTGCGGGTCGTGTTGTCGGTCGACTCAGAATGGAAATGATCCCGCACATAGCAAGCAGGTTACAGCGGCGGGCTGGGGTGAAACCTCGCGACGCTACGAGGCTCCGAAACGGCGTCGCACATCCGTCGCAAGTCGCTCCGCAACCGCGCTGGCCATTTCATCCGTCGGCGCTTCGACCATCACACGGATCAGCGGCTCGGTCCCGCTTGCACGCACCAACACACGACCATCACCGCCTAGGGTCGCCTCTGCCTCGGCTATCTCGGCAGAGAACTCGTGGGCAATATCGGGATGCCGTTTGTCAACGCGAACGTTGACGAGCACTTGCGGAAACGTGGTCATGACGGCGGCCGACATGTCGGCCAACGAGCGGCGCGACGAGTTCACGTGGCGGAGCAGACGCACGCCGGCGAGCAGACCATCACCCGTCGTCGCGAGGTGGCGATAGATCACGTGCCCACTCTGTTCGCCGCCAATCGCATAATCGCCACGGTCAAGCGCCTCGAGCACATATCGATCTCCAACAGCCGTGGCCACCACCTCGATGCCAGCAGCGTGCATCGCGCGGTGAAAGCCGAGGTTACTCATCACTGTCACGACCACCGCATTGCCCGTCAGCTCACCCTCAGCCTGCAGCTGTAGCGCGCCGAGCGCAATGAGTCGATCGCCATCCACCACGTATCCGTGATTATCGACAGCGATGACGCGATCACCATCGCCGTCAAAGGCGAGTCCAACATCGGCGTGCTGTTCGAGCACTTCGGCGGCGAGCCCGTCTGGGTGGGTCGCACCACACTTGGCGTTGATGTTTGTGCCGTTCGGTTCGGCATGGATCACGACGACCTCGGCACCGAGCGCTTGCACGACTGCTGGTGCAGCGACGCTCATCGCGCCGTTGGCACAATCGAGCACCACGCGCAAGCCCGCCAGTGCGCCGCTCGGAAACAACCCAACCATGTGGTCGATATACGTCTCGATGGCTTCATCGAAGGCAGTGTCGTCGGGCGCGGAGTCCAGCGCAGCGAAATGCTCTGCTGTGAGTCTCTCGAGCTCACTCTCGATACGCGCCTCTGTTTCGTCGCTGAGCTTCAGACCACCAGCTGCGAAAACCTTTACACCGTTGTCGGTATAGGGATTGTGTGAGGCCGTCACCATTGCCGCAGGCACTCTGCGCTGTGCCGACAGGAGGGCCAGCGCAGGCGTCGGCAACACTCCACATGAAACGGCGGGTTGACCTTGTGACCACAAGCCCGCAATCAACGCAGCCTCGAGAGCCTCACCTGATTCGCGTGTATCACGACCAATCAGCCATGTGCCGCCATCGAGCACCGTTGCCGCAGCAGCGCCGAGGCGACCCACGTACTCAAGTGTCAGTTCGGTGAGCGCTACACCGCGCACACCGTCGGTGCCGAAGCGCAGCAAATCAGCGCTTGGTGTACTGAGGAGCCTTACGGGCCTTCTTGAGGCCGTACTTCTTGCTCTCCTTGCGACGGGCGTCGCGGGTCAGCAAGCCGGCCTTCTTCAGCGCTGGGCGCTGCTCAGGATCGAGTTCGATCAACGAGCGAGCGATGCCCATGCGAAGTGCACCGGCCTGGCCGCTGATGCCACCACCAAAGATGGTGGCATCGATGTCGTAGGCCTCTTCGGTGCTCGTGAGACGCAACGGTTCGCTCACAATCATGCGCGCCATCGCCGTCGGGAAGTAGTTCTCGAAGCTACGACCGTTGACAGTGACGATGCCTGTACCCGGGCGTAGGCGAACCCGTGCGACGGATTCCTTGCGACGACCGGTGGTTTGCGTAAGCGGCTTTGTGCCCATGATAATTCACATTCTCCGAATACTCAGCGGGACTTGGCCGCAGAGAGATCTAATACGACGGGCATCTGCGCTGAATGCGGGTGCTCGGCACCGGCGTACACCTTCAGCTTCTTGATCATCTGACGCCCCAACGGACCCTTGGGCAACATGCCCCGGATGCTGTTACGAATCGCCTCTTCGGGTTTGCGACTCATCAGGTTTGCGTACGTCTCGGTCTTGAGCCCGCCGGGGTAACCGCTGTAGCGATGTACGCCCTTCAGTTCTGCTTTGCCGGACGTGAGCACGATCTTGGCCGCATTGACGATGACGACGTGATCGCCCGTATCCATGTGCGGGGCAAACGTTGGCTTGTGCTTACCGCGCAGCACGCGTGCTGCTTCGGTGCACATACGACCGAGCACCAAGCCTTCGGCGTCGATGACATGCCAGGCGTGGGTGATCTCACTTGCTTTGGGGCTGTATGTACGCATCATAAGAGCTTCCTTCATCGGGGCGCCGACCGGCTGCCACCGGGAACCAAACAAGGATAGGGGTGCCGCGACCCATTCGGCAATCAGATCGGACGCGAAATTCGTAACCTTCTCGAGCACAGAGTCCATTTGTTCTCACCCAGTACCGTGAGGCCACCAACAAGGGGAGCCCGATGCAGATTCCAACCGCATTGTCGACACTGGCCAACTCGGATGCAACGTGGGCTCGTTTACTCTCCGGAGCGATTGGTGCAGTACTGCTCGTTGCCGCCGGAATCGGTCTTCGGGATTACCTGAGGCGCTATCGCAAGCGGTGATCGGCCTCAACGTCGTCTGAAGAGGTCATCTGAGTAACCCACCTCCCACAGGACCAGCCCATGTGCCGGCGCGACTTCGGACACCCCTTGACGATTTCGCGCTTGCATCAACGCGCGGATATCCCCCGCATGAAAGCGGCCGCGTCCGACGTCGACGAGGGTGCCGACGATGGAGCGCACCATCTGATGACAGAAGGCATTTGCACGAATGTCAAAACGAAGGACGCGGGCATCGCCCACGTACGGACCAGCCGCTTCGGTCACCTCGGTCACGTCGGTCCAGGACGCGAACACGACACGACGTCGCATTGATGGTTCGGGCTCACCGTCGCCTACGTGTGGCCGACGACAGAACGACGAAAAGTCGTGCTCGCCAATCAACGGATCGCACGCAAGCTGCATCGCCGGCAACAACAGCGGGCGTCGCACGTGCCAGGCCGTAGAAGCCAGGAATGGATTGGGGACAGTGCCACTGTGCACTGTGTAGCGATAGTGGCGCCACTTGGCATTGAAGCGAGCGCTGAAGTCATCGGACACCCACTCGCCACTGCGCAACACCACACGAGGGCTACACAAGCGATTGACGCGACGAATGAGATCACCGAGTAGCGTCTCGGCGGGGAGATCACAGCTGATGACTTGGCCCCACGCGTGCACACCGGCATCGGTGCGACCCGCTCCGACAAGATGGACCGAATGCCGTGATACGAGAGACATCGCCTCGGTCAGAACACCAACGACCGTCTTGACGTCACGATTCGGTGCGAAGCCATGGAAGCCCGAACCGTCGTATGCCACAACGAAACAAGCCCGCCGCAGTGCGACGGGCCCGTTCACGATTTCAATAGCGCCGTCAGCCGGCACCGGTCTAGACCAATTCGATACGCGCCATTTGGGCGTTGTCGCCCTGGCGCGGACCGAGCTTGTAGATACGCAAGTAACCGCCGTTGCGCTGGCTATAACGAGGAGCGACATCGTTGACGAGCTTGTGCGTCATCTCGCGGTCGCCCAAATAGCCCTGGATCTGACGAATGCGATGGATGCGCATGGGGTCTTCGTCGGTTGCCTTCTTGGCCTTGGTGATCAGCTTCTCGGCGATTGGGCGCAGCGCTTTGGCCTTGGCCTCGGTCGTCACAATTGCCTCGGCAGCAAACAGCGAAGCCGCCAAGTTGGCCATCATGATTCTCTGATGTTGCGAGCTACCGCCAAAGTTGCGGGCTCTACGGGGTGTTGCTGGCATTAGGGGTCTCCCTCAACGAAGTTCTGGGTCAGCCGCGCAGCGTGAGGCCGCGCTCGTCGAGCTTTTGCTTGACTTCGTCGAGGCTCTTCTGGCCAAAGTTGGTGATGTTGAGCAGATCGTCTTCGTTACGGGTGAGCAACTCACCAACGGTGTTGATCTGTGCGCGCTTGAGGCAGTTCCGCGGCCGCTCGGACAAGTCGAGGTCTTCGATCGGCAGGTCGAGGTCGGGCGAGGTTGCCGCAATCGATGCCACCTCACCCAACTCGAGGCCTTGGGGCTCATCGGACAACGCGGCGACCAGGTCGACCAATGAGCGCAACGTGGCACCCGCAGAGGCGAGGGCATCGCGAGGGGTGATCGAACTGTCGGTTTCGATGTCGATGACCAGTCGGTCGTAGTTGGTGCTCTGCTCGACGCGCGTGGGCTCGACGGTGAACATGACGCGCCGTACGGGTGAGAAGATCGCGTCGACCGGGATGACGCCGATCGTGCGGTGCTGGTTGTCGCGATCACTCGAGATGTAGCCACGGCCACGGCCGACCGTGAGGTCGACAGCC
>JAYTWP010000486.1:0-8978 GCA_043743395.1 Actinomycetota bacterium
GCGGTTGTCCTCCATGAACTTGACGAGTGTGTCGATGGCCTCATGACCAAAGTCGTCGGCACCGCCGCGGGCCAAGCTGTATGCCTCGTCGATGAGCAACATGCCACCAAGCGAGCTCTGAAGCACGGCAGCAGTCTTGGTCGCGGTTTGTCCGACGAACCCTGCGACAAGGGTGGAACGATCCGCCTCCACGAGTTGACCCTTTGAGACGACACCGATCGAGTGGTAGATCTGACTGAGCAGACGCGCCACAGTTGTCTTGCCTGTGCCGGGATTGCCTGTGAACACGAGGTGGTGACTTGTCTCGACGGTGGCTAACCCGCGTGCAGTCCTCAGTTGTTGAATCTGCAACAGGCTGGTGAGCCTGAGCACTTCGTCCTTCACAGCGCGCAGCCCGATGAGTGCGTCGAGTTCGGCCATCAATTCGTTGAGCGACTTTGCCGCCGCTTGCTTGACCACTTGCTCGGCGACCGGTGCCTGTGCGGCGCGGCGCGACAAGGTCGATTCCGTCGATTCCGTCGATTCCGTCGATGCCGTCGAGGACGGCGGGTCGCCGGTGGTCGGCGGCTGGCGCGTTTGTCCCGGCCTCGGGACGTCGGCGGCGTCGAGCGCATGCAGGACAGTGCCCCGAAACGCTTCGATGAGGTCGAGCTCGGCTGTGCTCGTGACGAGATCGACTGCGGCTGCCGCACGGAACAGGCGCAGGGCGAGGTCGTGATATCGATGGCTACGCGTTGTGTCGTCGCGAGCATCGGCACGCACGAGCAGATCGAACAACACCGACGGTTGCCGTACCCAACTCGCTTTGTCGCGGAGCACGCCACTGACGCGTAACTGAGCTGGAGTGCCGATAACCGCCGGGTCGCAGATGGCCCCAACGCCTCTGACGTAGGCCCAGGCCTCATCGTCGCTGAGTCGGCCATCGGCATCGAAC
The DNA here is from genome assembly GCA_043743395.1 of Actinomycetota bacterium. GTDB lineage: Bacteria > Actinomycetota > Acidimicrobiia > Acidimicrobiales > Ilumatobacteraceae > WLMZ01. The sequence goes on from JAYTWP010000486.1 coordinate 935, forward strand.
GCTGCGGCAAGGAGGTTGGCAACCTCAATGATCACGTCGGGCCGATGGGCTCCGCGCGGTTGACCGGAGAGATCGGCGAGGTCGCTCGTGACCGCGTCGACAAAACGGTCGATGTCATCCCCCAGAGGCCCGCGATCCACGAACCGCATCGTAGGCCCTTGGTGCCCAAGGTGTAACTCGATTGATGACACGGTGGGGTCGGCCGGTAGGGTGCGATCCGTATGGGAACACGCTTTGAATCCGTTCAGTCGGTACGCGAAGGCCTTCGCACCGAGAACTACCTTGCCGACGAAGGGATTGCTGGCGTCGTCTTTCTTGCCGACCGCCTCGGTAAGCCGGTGTTGGTCGAGGGACCCGCCGGTACCGGCAAGACGCAGCTTGCCAAGAGCGTCGCCGAGATGACCGGAGCGCGATTGATTCGTCTGCAGTGCTACGAGGGTCTCGACGAATCGAAGGCGCTGTACGAGTGGAACTACAAGAAGCAGCTCCTGCGCATTCAAGCCGACAAGAACAGTGATTCATGGAGTGACGTACACGACGACATCTTCTCCGACGAGTTCTTGCTCACCCGCCCGCTGCTCGAGGCAATCACAGCCACCGAGCCTGTTGTGTTGCTCATCGATGAAGTCGACCGAGTCGAGGTGGAAACCGAAGCGTTGTTGCTCGAGATTCTCTCTGAGTATCAGGTCAGCATTCCTGAGCTGGGCACTATCACGGCCAAGCAGATTCCGTTGGTGTTCCTCACCTCGAACAACACGCGTGAACTCTCCGAGGCGCTCAAGCGTCGCTGTCTCTATCTCCACGTGGATTACCCCGATCTCGAGCGCGAGAAGCTGATCGTGCTCACCCGTGTTCCGGGTGTCACCGAGAATCTCGCCGATCAGATCGCGCGTATTGTGCGCAGCCTGCGACAGCTCGACCTGAAGAAGGCGCCGAGCGTCAGCGAGACCATCGACTGGGCGCGGACATTGGTGTTGCTCGGTGTGTCGAACATCGATGCGCAGCAGGCAAAGGACACGTTGCACGTGTTGCTCAAGTACCAGACCGACATCGCCAAGGCTGCCAAAGAGCTCTCCGTCGAAGCCACCAAGTAGTTGGCGCGAACAGGAACCTGACTCATGCTCGATCTTCTCGCCGGCTTCGTCACTGAGCTCCGCAATGCTGGATTACCGGTGTCGCTGACCGAGAACCTCGATGCCATGGAAGCGGTTCAACACATCCCGATCGAGGACCGCGAGGCATTCAAGTACGCGCTCGGCGCCACGATGGTGAAGAACAACAGCCATTGGCGTGCGTTTGAAACCGTGTTCGAGGTCTACTTCAGCTTGCGTGGTCCCGAGTACAAGCTCGTCGAGGGCGATGACAGCGAACTCGACGCGATGTGGCGCGAGATGCAAGAGCAGCAGGGCCAGGGTGAAGGCCGTGGCGCCGGTGGTGGGGGAATGGAGGCGCTGACCCCTGAAGAGATGATGAATCTCCTCATGAAGGCGCTGATGAAGGGTGATCAGGGCATGATGCGCGCCCTCGCCAAGCAATCCGTGCGGCGCTTCGCTGGTATGGAGCCGGGCCGTCCGGTTGGTGGCACCTACTACCTGTACCGCACGCTGCGCAATCTCGATCTCGAGGGCATGCTCGAAAAGCTGATGGAAGCGAGCCGCCAAGAAGTCGGTGGCGAACTCACTCCGCTCGAGGAGCGACTCGAAAAGGACGAGTACGACAGTCGTATCGAGCAGTTCAAGAAGGAGATCGAAGCCGAGATCCGGCGCCGCCTTGTGGCCGATCGCGGTGCTGAAGCGATGGCAAAGACGTTGCGTAAGCCCCTCCCCGAAGACGTCGAGTTCATGCATGCGTCGCGCGACGAGATGCAGAACCTGAAGAAGTCGCTCTATCCGCTGACACGAAAGCTGGCGGCTCGGCTGGCCCGTAAGCGTCGCCATGGCCGCAAGGGGCCGCTCGACTTTCGCAGTACGGTGCGTCACTCACTTTCATACGGCGGCGTGCCTGCAGAACCGAAGTTCAAGTACCCTCGACCGGCCAAACCCGAGCTGATGGTTGTCGCCGATATCAGTGGCTCCGTTGCTGCGTTCGCCCGTTTCACACTGATGCTCGTCTATGCGATTCAGGGTCAGTTCAGCAAGGTGCGCTCTTTCGTGTTCATCGACGGCATCGATGAGGTCACCGATTATTTTAAAGGTGTCGAAGACATCAGCGAGGCCATCCATCGGGTGAATACCGAGGCCGATGTCGTGTGGGTCGATGGGCACAGCGACTATGGCCACGCGTTCGAGGTCTTCTGGGAGCGGTATGGCAAAGACATCGGTCCGAAGACCACCGTCTTGCTACTCGGCGATGCTCGCAACAACTATCACGCCAGTCAGGCATGGGTCGTGAAGAACATCCGCCAAAAGGCACGCCACGTCTACTGGCTCAACCCCGAGCCGCGTAGCTACTGGAACACGGGCGACTCGATCGTGGGTGACTACGGAACGCATACCGACGGGGTGTACGAATGCCGTAACCTGCGTCAGCTCGAGGCGTTCGTCGAAAAGCTCGCCTGAGCAATAACGACCGATGGGCCGTCAGCTGCGCTGGTAGTTCGGCGCCTCTTTGGTGATAGTGACGTCGTGCGGATGCGATTCTTCGCGGCCCGCCGTGGTGACCTTCATGAACCGTGCGGTGTTTCGCAGCCCCTGAAGCGTGCCGGCGCCTGCATAGCCCATACCGCTGCGCAGGCCGCCCACGAGTTGGTATGTGACATCGCCGAGCGCACCGGCGAAGGGTACGCGGCCCTCGATTCCTTCAGGCACCAACTTGCGTGTACCGCTTGGTGCTTGACCGCTCGCATAGCGATCGGCGCCGTGCCCTGACATTGCGCCGAGTGAGCCCATGCCGCGATAGCTCTTGTACCTGCGACCCTCAAACAACTCAAGCTCGCCGGGCGCTTCCTCAGTGCCGGCGAGGAGCGATCCGAGCATGACAGTCTCGGCCCCGGCGGCAATCGCCTTGACGACATCGCCGCTGTAGGTGATGCCTCCGTCCGCGATGATCGGCACGCCGAGCTTCCTGGCGGCGAGGCAGGTGAAGTAGATTGCGGAGAGCTGTGGCATGCCGGCACCGGATACGACGCGAGTGGTGCAGATAGAACCTGCGCCGACGCCGACCTTGACTGCATCTGCACCTGCGGCCACCAACGCTTCGACTCCCTCTTCGGTCACGACGTTGCCGGCAACGATTGCGACTTCAGGCCAACCCGCGTGCAAACGCTCGATGGTCTTGATGACCCCGGCGGAATGGCCGTGGGCGGTGTCGATCACGAAGGCGTCGACCCCCATTGCGGCAAGTGCATCGGCGCGCTCTTCGACGTCGGGTCCGACACCGACCGCAGCAGCGCACGCGAGGCGACCCTTTGAGTCGCGCGTTCCGTTGGGGAACTCCTGACGCTTGAGGATGTCCTTGACGGTGATCAGACCTCGGAGGAAACCTTGATCGTCCACCAGCGGGAGCTTTTCGATGCGGTACTTCTGCAGCGTTGCTCGCGCCTCTTCCAGCGTTGTGCCGACCGCTGCGGTGATGAGCCGCTCGCCGGTCATGAAATCGCTCACCGGACGGTCGAAATCGGAGCCTTGACAAAACCGGATGTCACGGTTCGTGAGGATGCCGACGAGGCGACCGTCGTGATCGGTGATCGGGACGCCGCTGAACTTGAACCGGTTCATCAGTGCTTCTGCTTCATGCAATGTGGCGGTGGGCGTGAGCGTGACGGGATCGGTGATCATGCCGCTCTGACTGCGCTTGACCTTTTGCACTTCGGCTGATTGCTCGTCGATCGACAGGTTGCGATGAATGACGCCAATGCCGCCTTCGCGTGCCATGGCGACCGCCATCGGGGCTTCGGTGACCTTGTCCATCGCCGCGGAGATCAATGGCACGGCCAGGTGGATGTCGCGGGCGAAATGGGCCGACGTGTCGACCGAATCCGGTAGGACCTCGCTATAGCCGGGAACGATCACGACGTCATCGAACGTGAGCGCTTCGAATCGGTCGAAGAACGCGTCGCGGTCAGAACGTCCGGCGGGACGAGAGGACGAAGGGCTGGGCATGGTGGGCCTCCTTCGGGCGCAGCAGAGTGTTGCGTATTGACCCTACGTCCAATGCGCGCGCGGACCCGTGCGTTTGAACGAAAAGTCAGCGATTCTGTGCTGTTGAGCCCACCCGCAGCCTCTGCCGCATACCCTTGTAGGCCTGTGACCCGCTTGATCCTCATCCGCCACGGCGAATCGAACACCACCGTTGCCCGTCGGATCGGGGGCTTTCGGACATGTACGGGTCTATCTGAACTTGGTCGCCAGCAATCCGAGCGGCTTCGCGATCGCCTTGCAGCATCGGGCGAAATCACCGCCGACGTGCTGATCAGCAGTCAGTTCGGCCGCGCTCGTGAGACGGCCGAGATCATTGCGCCGGCGCTCGGCAACCTGGAGATCGAAATCGTCGACGGCTTCGGTGAACACGACCCAGGCGCCGAGTGTGACGGCCTCACATACGACGAATATGTCGAGCGATTCGGCCCTCACGACTGGGAGTCAGATCCGTTCCAGCTCGGATTCCCCGGCGGCGAAACCCTGGCAGGTTTCCATCTACGCGTCGGCGAGGCGATATCGCGGACCGTGCGGCGTCATGAAGGCCAGACCATCGTGGTCGCTTGCCACGGCGGGGTCATCGACGCGGCGCTCCGACAAGCGTTGCGGACCGCACAATTCGGTGTCTTTGAAATCAACACACTGAATACCTCGTTGACCGAGTTGCAGTTGGTGAGACCGGGCCGCTGGAAACTGATTCGCTACAACGATCATGCACATCTGGCCGGGCTACCCAAGGAGACAGCTCGACCGGCCTAGATTACGGGCATGGGCGCACTCGCACGGCAGGTCATTCTTGAGGCTGCGGCGTAGGCGATGCGGTACGACACGGTGATCATCGGCGCGGGCTCTGCCGGAGCAGTGCTTGCATCGCGGTTGTCACAGGTACCGGCACATCAGGTGCTGCTGCTCGAGGCCGGTCCGGATCAGCGCAGCGCACAAACCCCCGCCTCCGTGAGCGGCGATTCGTTTTTCGATGCACTCGCCGAGCCAGGTCGAACATATCCGAACTTGCTCGCGCAACACACCAGCGCTGTCTCTGAGCGCCTGTACCAACGCGGCCGCGGGGTGGGTGGCTCATCGGCTGTCAACGCGATGATCGGCATGTGGGGAATCCCCGACGACTACGACCATTGGCAGCGCGACCTCGGCTGCATCGGTTGGTCATGGAACGACGTCGCCCCCGTGTTCAAGATGCTCGCTGCTGGATTGAGCCAAGCGTCAAGTGGCGAGCGGGGCAGCGTCGATCGTGCCCTCATGGACGGCGCACTGTCATTGGGACACAGTGAGTGTGCCGATTACTTTCGTCCCGGTGCACTAGGCGTTGGCCCCGCGTGGCTCACTCGCGCCAACGGTCGTCGGGTCTCGGTCAACGATTCGTATCTCGAACCGGCGCGCGATCGCGACAACTTGACTGTCCGCGGCGACGCCTTGGTCGATCATGTCGTACTCGATGGCCGACGCGCCATCGGCGTACGTTTGGCTGACGGAGACTTCATTGAGGCAGCGGAGGTGATCGTGTCTGCCGGCGCTATTCATTCCCCGGTAGTTCTGTTGCGCAGTCGAGTGGACCTTGCCGGTGTCGGCCGAGGCTTGAAGGACCATGCGTCGGCGAGCGTCACCTTGCAGCTCCGCGACGATGCCGTAGCGTCGCCACACGATCTTGCGGTGACCACGTTGCTGCGCTGGTCCTCGCACGACGGTGTTGCCGATCTGCAGGTGCTCCCGGTGAATCATCTCGGTCCCGCGCCCGAGGCCGCCGGGCTGGGATCGCTGATGGCAGCGATCATGTCGGTGCACTCCAAGGGTTCGGTGACGCTGCGAAGCCCCGATCCCTCCGTGCATCCCGTAGTGCGCTTCAACATGCTCGACGACGAACGTGATCGTGCGCGCCTTCGTGAAGCAATGCGACACGTTGCCCAACTCGTTCGCACTGAGCCCTTCGACCGCATTGCATCGGCCGCGTTTATCGACGGCAACGGCTCGCCGCTCGAAGCGTTACCCGACGATGACGCCGAATTCGATCGTTGGCTGTTGACTCACGTTGGTGACTATGTGCATGCAAGTTCGAGCTGTCGGATGGGCCCGCCGACCGATGAACTGGCGGTGGTCGGTCTCGACTGCCGCGTGTATGGGCATCAGGGTCTGAGCGTGTGCGACGCAAGCATTTTGCCCGACCTGCCGCGGGCCAATACCCATCTGCCCGTGGTGATGATGGCCGAGCGACTGTCGGCGCTCATCACTTCGGCGTAAGCGCGGCCGACTTTGTCCGCGGTTTTGCGGGCACCTTGTTTGCAATCGACTTCTTCGCAGTCGCCTTCTTCGCTGCTGCTGCTTTCTTCGTTGCTGCCTTCTTGGCTTGTGGTTTGGGTGCGGCGGCGGCCGAAGTTGGCGGTTCGCAGCATGCAAGCAGCTCGTCCATGGCCTCATGCAACAGGTCGATCATCACCCACAGGTCGGGCACCAGATCGCGACACGCGATGAACCCGAAGTCGAGATTGCCGTTGTAGCTCTGCACCGTGATGTTCAGGCCCTGGCCATCGGCGAGTGCAGACACCGGATAGAAGTGCTTCAGTTCGGCGCCGGCCATGTAGAGCGGGTAGTTCGGTCCGGGCACGTTACTGATGATGAGGTTGAACGGCGGGTTCATCCGATCTGCGATGCGGAGTCGGCTGTACATGCGCATTGCGCGGGCCGCAATTGCCGGCGGCGCGAATTGGGTGAAATCCTGCAAGGTCTCGGCCGGGATCGCAGCGAAGTTGTGCTTGGCGGCGATCATTGATTCCTGAACTCTGTGTACACGCTTGACCGGGTCGCGTTCGTTCGTGGCGAGATCGGCGAAAAGCGCGGACACACGGTTTTGGAACGCGTCGGACTCGGAACCGCTGCGCACGCTGACCGGCACCATCGCGATCAATGCCTCGTGGGGGAGACAATCGTGAAGGATCAGGTACCGCCGCATTGCGCCTGAACACAATGCCATCACCACGTCGTTGAACGTGCACCCGAACTGGCGGCGCAACCGTTTTGCATCGTCGAGTGGGATGGTGGTGTACGCAAAGCGACGGTGTCGGCTGATGGGGTGGTTCCACGGTGTGCGTGGCGCCTGGGTGGTTGGCAACGCCGGCGGGTGATCGGTCTCCGAGTTGTGGCCGCGCAGTCGTTCACGCATCATGCGTCCGAGCCAACCTGGCATTGGCAGAGCGACGAGATCGGCGAGCGCGCGGAGCCCACCGTTTTGTGTGGACGCCGCAAGCTCTCGAATGGTGCGCACCGAGAGACGAATCATCTTCTCGGGTCGGCGCACGTACTCGGACAACGTCAGACGAAGCAGCTCTTCATCGGAGGGGATCTCGCCAGGTTCCCAGTGCGCCATGGCTCCGGTGGGTCGATAATCCGAGCTGGCGTCGAGAATGGCGGCGAGCATCGAGGCGCCGGCCGCACCATCGATTGCCGCGTGATGCACCTTGGTGAGCTGCGCGATCAGCCTGCCGTTGTCGACGCCCTCAATGACGTACAGCTCCCAGAGCGGACGTCCACGGTCGAGGGGACGAGCAACGATCCGACTGACGACGTCAGCGAGCTGCTCGGGGTTGCCGGGCGGCGGCACCGCGTGGTGCCGGACATGAAAGTCGATGTCGAACTCGGGGTCCTCTACCCAGTAGGGCAGGTCGAGCCCGAGTGGCACCTCCACGAGGCGCCGACGAAATGGCGCAAGCTGATCGATGCGTTCGAGGATGATCTGCTTGGTGGCCTCGAGCCCAGCGCCACCTGGTGCGCCCGTGGGATCGAAGATGTTGAGGGAGGACACATGACCGAATGTGGATGGTGTCTCCATGTTCAAGAAGTTCACGTCCATGCCGCCGAGTTGTTGCATGAACCGAGCTTATGACGCGCGCCGATAGGTC
>JAYTWP010000487.1:0-3252 GCA_043743395.1 Actinomycetota bacterium
GACGTGACCTTCTTCGAGTGGGTGGCGTGGGTGCCGTTCCTTCTCGCGATCGTCGTATTCGGTGTGTATCCGCAACTCATGTTCAAGATCATCGATCCAGCGGTGCAGGTCACGCTCAAGGCATTCGGGAAGGGCTGAGCGGTGATTGCTTCGTTCCTCGTTGCGGCGGGTGGCTTCACGCCGCCCAAGGTCGACTATCACGCACTTGCGCCCGAGATCGTCCTTGCGGCGGGCATCTGCATCGTGCTGATTGTCGACCTCTTCGTCAGCGAGAGTAAGAAGTGGCTCACGGCGATGCTTGCTGGCTTCAGCCTGCTTGCTGCCCTTGTCCCGGTCGTCACCCTTGCGGTCATCGGAAGCGATGTGCGCTCGTTGTTCGATGGCCGGTATGTCATCGACAACTTCAGCCTGATCATGAAGGCGATGTTCCTCATCACCGGGTACGTGGTGGTGTTGCTGTCCACGAATGAGATCGAAGAGGGCGGGTACTACCAAGGCGAGTACTACGTGCTTTTGCTCAGCAGCGTGCTTGGCATGGTGATGATGACCTCCGCTCGCGATCTTGTCAGCGTGTTCGTCGCGCTCGAGTTCTTGTCGATCCCCGCCTACATGCTCGCTGCGTGGCGCAAGCGCGACACCAAGAGCAATGAAGCCGGAATGAAGTACTTCCTGCTTGGCGTGTTCGCGAGCGCGATGCTTTTATACGGAATGAGCCTGCTCTACGGCGTCGCCAACAGCACCTTGCTCGTCGATATCGGTAAGGCAATCACCGTGAAGGGTCAGTTCAAGGCTGTCGAAGCTCTGGCGGTCGTGTTCGTGGTCGTCGGTTTCGCGTTCAAGGTCAGTGCGGTCCCGTTCCATTCGTGGGCACCGGACACCTATCAGGGCGCGCCGACACCCGTCACGGCCTTCCTCTCGGTGGCCTCCAAAGCTGGCGGGTTCGTGGCGATGGTCGTGATGCTGTACCTCGCCTTCCCCCTCGCCCAAGATGTGTGGCAGCCGTTCATCTTCGTACTGGCAGCGCTCACTATGACGCTTGGCAACCTTGTCGCTCTCAAGCAGACCAACATCGTGCGCATGCTTGCCTACTCATCCATCAGCCAAGGCGGCTTCATTTTGATGCCGCTCGTCGTGGCGGGAACGAAGGCAACGGAGACGTCGCTCAAGACCGTCGTTGTCTACCTTCTCGTCTATGCCGCTACTAACCTGGGTGTGTTCGCCGTCGTGATCGCCGTGAGTCGAAAGACTCACAGCGGCGAGATCACCAGTTTCGGTGGCTTGATGGCGTATGCCCCTGGTTTGGCTGCCCTGATGACGTTCCTCCTCGCCTCCCTTGCTGGCATCCCTCCGTTCGGCGGATGGTTCGCCAAGCTCAATGCGTTCCGTGCGGTGCTTCAGGCCGGGACAGGCCTCGGTTACGCCATTGCGATCATCGGCGCTGTCAACACCGTTATTGCCTTTGGTTATTACGGCAACATCATGCGCGAGATGTGGATGAAGCCGGCGCCCGACGGCGACACCACGCCCATTCGTACGCCACCCTCGTTGGTGGCTGCCCTCGCGATTACCGGCACGGGCACGTTGGTGCTTGGTGTGTTCCCCGGTCTGGTTCTGCGCTTCGGGGACCTCAGCGCGCTCACCGGTGCTCTCGGCCGCTGATCAAATCCGCTCCGCTATTGCGGACGCGGGTGGCGCCATCCCGTTCGAGCGGTTTATGCATTTGTCGCTGTATGGCGACTCGGGCTTCTACACATCCGGCGGTTCCGCTGGTCGACGTGGCGACTTCATCACGAGCCCCGAAGTTGGTCCACTCTTCGGGACGGTACTGGCCCGAATGATCGATTCTGTTTGGCACGATCTCGGTGAGCCGGCCACATTTACCGTCGTCGAGGCCGGAGCCGGGCCAGGTACGTTGGCGCGCTCCATCCGGGCAGCGCAGCCACAGTGCACTGACGCCCTCACCTTCATTGCCGTCGAGGTTTCGCAAACGCAGCGTGGCGCTCACCCCGAATGGGTGAACTCCGTCGAAACCATGCCGGCCACACCCGTGAACGGTGTGATCCTTGCCAACGAGCTCCTGGACAATCTCCCCTTTCGCCTCTTCGTTATGGACGATGGTTGGCGCGAGGCATATGTGACCTTGCGGCCGGATGGCACATTTGCCGAGATTCTTCGCCCTGCTCACGACATTGATCAGCTCGCCCTGCCCGTGATTCGGATCCATGGTGCGCGGGTGCCAGTGCAGAACCGAGCCGTGGCGTGGGTCTCACACGCCCGTTCATTGATCCGCAGTGGAAAACTCGTCCTCATCGACTACGCGGCGCCGAGCACGGCGAGCCTTGCGATGCGGCCGTGGCGAGAGTGGCTTCGCACCTACCGCGACCACCAGCGCGGCGACCACTATCTCGTTGATCCAGGGTCACAGGACATCACGGCGGAGGTCGCTGTCGATCAGCTCACCGCCGAAATCGGTGAATTGTCGAGTGTTCGCACGCAGCGTCAGTTCTTGCAGCGCTGGGGAATTGATGAACTCGTCTCTGAAGGGCAGCGAATCTGGAGCGAGCAAGCCGCCCGGCCAACGGTCGCTGCACTCACGATGCGCAGCAGGGTTCGTGAGGCCGAGGCCTTGTGCGATCCCGCTGGTCTCGGCGCGTTTTTTGTGATGGAAATCGACGCTCCCGGTCGAACAACTCGCCCCTGAGCTCACTGGCAAGAATGGGCCGAGCGACCTATTCAGATTCACGACCCCCTTCCGTACAGTTTGAGCATGGCTCGAAGGGCGAGTCATGACAGGGAGCAGGGCACCATGAATGAGCAAACTTCGAATTCAGACGGAATGAGTCGCTTTCGACGATTCGCCGTGCGCATGGGTGTCGGAGCACTCGTGCTCGGATCAATCACCGTCGGCGCAGTTTCGACATCGTCGATCTCAGCAAGTGCAACACCAAATGTTGACAAAGTGACCCTTTGTCACGCAACATCGAGTAACAGCAACCCATACGTTCTGATTACGGTTGACCCGGCATCGATATTGAGCGAGGGTCAGGGCTCGCATGCCGATGACATCATCCCCCCATTCGGTGACTACCCCGGGTTGAACTGGGACGATGCCCACCGCGCAATCTTCAACAACCGCTGCAAATCACTCGATACCAGCTGTGATTCCGTCGACGCGCAGAGCTCGAGGAACGATGATGAGTCTTCGGATGAGGGCAACTCGTGTAACCCGTGTGACAACAGCGGCGACTCTGG
>JAYTWP010000488.1:0-2920 GCA_043743395.1 Actinomycetota bacterium
GTGGCTGGAATCAGGATGCCGCCCATGGTGCGTCGCTCACCGTCTTTGTCGGGCATCTGTACGAGCAAGCGGTCATTGAGCATTTTGATGGGGAGCTTCTCATCACTGTTCGCCACAGCGAGCCACGGTACCGTCTGTGGCGTGCCGATTGAAACTGTGATGCTCGACGCGCTCGATGGCGTGCAGGTGGAAGCTGACCTCGCTCGCGTCAACGGCGCCCGGGGCAGTGTGGTCCTCACTCACCCCCATCCGCTGTACGGAGGCGACCGATTCAACCCGGTGGTCGAGAAACTGTTCGGCGTGTTGCCTGCCAGCGGCTTCACCACCCTGCGGTTCGACTTCCGTGGCGTCAACAACTCGGGAGGAATCCACGACAACGGTGACAGCGAGCGCCTCGATGTCGTGGCCGCCATCGAACTTCTCGAACTCATCGACCCGGCCTCGCCGATCTGGTTGGTCGGCTACTCGTTCGGTTCGTTCGTCGCGCTGAATGTCGTTGATCCGCGCGTCGCCGGCTGGGTCGCCATTGCGCCTCCGCTTGCGATGACGAACGCGCGCTGCATTGCCGATCGAGATCACCGAGCGAAGATGCTGTTGGTGCCCGAGCATGATCAATACAGCCCACCCGCAGCGACGGCGGCCTTTACGGCTGACTGGGTTTCGTGTTCACAAGACACGATCGCGATGGCCGATCACTTCCTCAACGGACGTTTGCAGTTGGTATCCGAATCGGTCTGCGCCTATCTGGATGCAAACGTGTAGCGAAACCCTGTGGTGCGCCTCGCCCTATTTGGCGATCGCCGCGTTGATCCGCTCGACAACCTCGGGTGTCAGCGCGTCTAGGACACCGAGCGCGCCCATATTGTCAACGACCTGCGAGGCGCGGCTGGCTCCGGTTATCACTGTGGTGACGTTGGGGTTCGCCGCACACCACGCGATGGCGAGCTGAGCCATCGTGCAACCGAGCTCTTCTGCGATTGGACGGATGCGCTCGACCCGCTCGATCTCAGCCGCGCTGGTGAGTCGCTCGGCCAACCAGCCATAGCCGGGCAATGAAGCGCGGCTGCCCTCGGGGACGCCGTCGCGGTACTTGCCCGTGAGCAAGCCCGACGCGAGTGGGCTCCAGATGGTAGTACCGAGACCGATGTCGGTGTACAGCCTGGCAAACTCGACCTCGACCTTGCGGCGTTCCATCATGTTGTACTGCGGCTGCTCCATGACCGGCTTGTGCAGATGATGGCGCTCGGCGATCTCCCACGCCGCGCGAATCTCATCGGCTGTCCACTGGCTCGTGCCCCAATAGAGCACCTTGCCACGCTCGATGAGGTCGTGCATCGCCCACACGGTCTCTTCGATCGGCGTGTTGGGATCTGCCCGGTGACAAAACAGAAGATCGACAAAGTCGACACGAAGACGGTCCAAGCATCCCTCGATGGAATGGTGGATGTACTTGCGATTCAGTGTGTTGACCATGTTGGGCATGTTGCGATCAATGCCCCAAAAGATCTTGGTCGAGAGCACATAGCTCTGACGCTTCCAGCCGAGCTGCTCGATGACGCGACCCATGATCGCTTCACTCTCGCCGCCTGCATACGCCTCAGCGTTGTCGTAGAAGTTGCAACCTGCATCATGCGCTGCCTGCATGCATTCCAGCGCAGTGTCATCCTTGAGCTGAGTGTCGAACGTGACCCATGAACCGAAGGACAACACGGACAACTGAAGGCCCGAGTGACCAAGGCGTCGGTATGGCATCTTTGTTTGAGGCATGCACTGACGGTACAGGCAGTTCAGCCCGGGGGGCGAACAGTGACCCCTGCTGCGATGAGTGCCCGCTTCGCATCGGCGATCGTGAACTCGCCGAAATGAAAGATGGACGCAGCAAGCACGGCGTCGGCGTGACCCACAACGATGCCGTCGACGAGATGTTGCAGGTTGCCCACGCCGCCGCTGGCAATGACCGCGACATTGACGGCCCCGGCGATGGTGCTGGTGAGATTGGTCTCGAAGCCTTCGCGCGTGCCGTCGCGGTCCATAGAGGTGAGCAAGATCTCACCAGCACCCAGCGCAGCCGCTTGTTCGGCCCACGCAACGGCGTCGTGTCCAGTAGGGGTGCGGCCCCCGTGCAAGAACACTTCCCAACCACCGCTCGGTGCGGCCCTGGCATCGATCGCGCACACCACGCATTGGGCACCGAACTCGGCTGCGATCTCTGCGATCAATTCGGGACGTTCGAACGCAGCGGTGTTCACGCTCACCTTGTCTGCGCCGGCGCGGAGCATGCGCCGTGCGTCTTCGACACCACGGATGCCGCCGCCGACGGTGAATGGAATGAAGACTTGTTCGGCAACGCGACGAACGACATCGACCATGGTGTCGCGCCCGTCGGACGACGCCGTGATATCGAGGAACACCAATTCATCGGCGCCTTCGGCGTCGTAGCGAGCAGCAAGTTCGACAGGATCGCCGGCATCACGCAGGCCGACGAAGTTGATGCCCTTTACGACACGACCGTCGGTGACGTCGAGGCACGGGATGACACGGGCCACGTTCATGACGCAGCCGCGTCGACGAAGTTGGCAAGAAGCGCTAGGCCAGAAGTACCGGACTTCTCGGGATGGAACTGCGTGGCGAACACATTGTTGTGACGAAAGGCAGCGTTCAGTTCGGTGCCGTAGCTGCACGTGGCCGCCACTATCTGTGGATCGGTGGGGACACCCTGCAACGAATGCACGAAGTACATCCACGCGTCCTGGCCGAGGCCCGCGAGCATTGGGTCATCGGGAATCGACACGTGGAGTTGATTCCACTGCATCTGCGGGCGCTTCACTCCGGCAGGGATCCAGCACACCGTGCCCGGTAACACTCCGAGTCCCGCGCTGTCAGACGTCTCTTCACTTGCGTCGAACAGCATTTGCATACC
>JAYTWP010000489.1:0-4868 GCA_043743395.1 Actinomycetota bacterium
GGACCATGTTCGATGACCGCGTCGCGTATCGGGCGATGCTGCTGATGGCGTTCTTTCCCGGCAGTTTTGTGTTGTCGTTCACCTACAGCGAGGCAACGCTTCTGGTGTTCGCAGCCGGGTGCCTGCTGTGCCTGCAACGTCGCCAATGGTTCTTCGCCGGCACACTCGGCGCTCTCGCAGCCGCAACTCGGCCGAATGGCATCGCGCTCATCGCCGCCTGCGCAGTTGCCGCCTTGATCGCGATTCGCGAGCGGCGCGAATGGCGATCGCTGCTCGCCCCACTGATTTCACCTCTCGGGTTCATTGGCTTCCACTACTTTTTGTACCTGCGCACCGGCGAACGCTTCGCCTGGTTCCGCACCCAGCGCGAGGCGTGGGACGAAGGCACCAGCTTCGGGCTGACCGCGTTGAGCAAGACGCTGAAGGCATTCAGTCGACCGCTCGCCTCGCCAACCGACATCATCACCGCCGTCTCATTCCTCGCGATGCTGGTGCTGCTCTACATGGCCTGGAAGAAGCGGCTGCCATGGCCGATGGTCACCTACGTCGCCGTTGTGCTGATTCTGATGCTCGCCCCAAGCACGGTAACGGCGCGGCCCCGATTCCTCTACACAGCCTTTCCGTTGTTGATCAGTGCTGCGGCATGGATCCGCGACATCGAGATCGCACACGAGCACACCAGTGAAGAGCTCTCGAGCGGCCACGAACTCTGGACGGTGGTCCTCGCCCTGAGCGCGGCGGGCATCGTGACGCTGACCGGTCTGTACGGCGTCTTCGGAGCGATCCCGTAGCGATCCCGTACTGGACGCTGTCGTTATCGCAACGAGTTGTCGCGACGGCGAAGCCGTGCCCACGCGTCGCCGGCGGCCCAGCGCGTGACGAGCAGCATCGATTCCGCGATGATCCGCCCAGACATCTTCGAAGTGCCAAACTCGCGATCGACGAACGTGATTGGTTCTTCGACCACGGAATAATCCAGCCGGATCAGGCGGCGAACCAGCTCGGTCAGGAACGCGTAGCCCTCGGCCTTCGTGGAGGTTGGTTCGATGGCACGCAGCGCGTTGGCACGATACGCGCGAAACCCCGACGTGCAGTCGTGGATGTGCAGGCGAAGCACGCCACTGGTGTAGCGGTTCCCCCAACGCGACAGCAACCGGCGATGCAACGGCCAGTTGGCCGTGCCTCCGCCCATGACGTAACGGGAACCAACAACCGCGTCGGCGCCACCCTCGATGCGCTCGACCAATGCCGGAATTGCAGCAGGATCGTGCGAGAAGTCGCAGTCCATCGACACCACCACGTCGTACTCGCCCGCAAGCACCTCGCCGAACCCATGCCGATAGGCACTCCCCAGACCCTGCTTTTCTGCCCGGTGCAGCACGGAGATGTTGCCGAGTTCAGCGGCCGTTGCCTCGGCGAGCTTGCCGGTTCCGTCGGGACTGTTGTCGTCGACGACCAAAATGTGCGCGCCCGGGACCGCCGTGCGCACCGCACCGAGGAACCGAACGATGTTGTCCGCCTCCTGGTAGGTGGGTACCACGACAACGGTTTGCACGGAGCGCCACGCTAGCGCCAACGACTCACAAGCAGCGCAGTCGCGTGTTAGATTGCCGCCGCTGGTACCGGTTGCAGCCACTGCCTATGAGCGCCTCACTCTTCGAATCCCTTCCCCGTATTCGGCGCTACCGGAACCACCTGCACGTGCTTGTGCTGATGGCGCTTGCCTACCTCCCCGCACTCACGGCCGCTCCGGGAAAAATGCCGTCCGATACAAAGCTCTATCTGTATCTCAACCCGGGCCGGCTCACCTCTGATGCTCCCTACTCATGGGACAGTCGCCAGTTTGCGGGCTGGGTGCCACATCAGACGCTGAGCTATCTCTGGCCATCTGGTCCGTGGTACTCGCTGTGTCACGCCGTGGGCATGCCGGATTGGATCGCGCACCGATTGTGGATCGGCACGTTGATGTTCGTGGCCGGACTCGGCGCGCGATGGGCCGCGAAGCATCTCGGCGTTCCGGCAACGGGTGCACTGATCGCAGCGATGTTCTATCAACTGTCGCCCTATGTCTTGCCATACGTGTCACGCACATCGGCGATGCTGCTGCCCTGGGCAGGACTCGGGTGGTTGGTCGGCTTGACCATCCGCGCCGCGACCCGATCGAAGTGGCGCGACGTTGCGTTGTTCGGTCTCGTGATGCTGACCGTAGCGGCGCCGAACGCAACCGCGATCTTGATGATCGCTCCGGGCCCGGTGCTGTGGCTGCTTCATGCTGTGTGGGGGCGACTGATCTCGTGGCGAGGGGCCATCGTCGTTGCCACCAAACTGGGCGCGGTCAGCATGCTGATGTCGGCTTGGTGGATTGCGATGTTGTCCGTACAGGGACGATTCGGCGCAGACGTGCTCGGGTATTCCGAAACGCTGCAGGCAGTGTCGTTCACGTCGTCGAGCGCCGAGGTACTCCGCGGCATGGGCTACTGGTTGTTGTATATCCGCGACCCCATTGGATTCGCGACCACTGCGGCGTACCAGTACATGAGCTCGGGCCGGCTGCTTGCGATCACCTTTGTCGTCCTCGGCGTGAGCCTACTGGGCCTGGTGATCACGCGCTGGGCGAGTCGTCGATACGCAGTGTTGCTCGTCTTCGTCGGCGTCGTGCTTGCTGTCGGCGTACACCCCATCGATCATCCGTCGCCATTGATGTCGCCGTTGGCGAACAACTCGCGCTCGTCGTTGTCACTCGCCATGCGCAGCAGCACACGCGCGCTTCCGCTCAGCACTCTCGGTATGGCTTTGGGCGCTGGCGCGCTCGTGGCAGCACTGCTGAGGACCCGCTGGCGACTTCGTGGCGCGGCACCGTGGCTGGTTGGTGGACTGGCAATCGCAAATCTGCCAACGCTGTTCAACGGCGGCTTCGTCGACCCCAATCTGACCCGCGATCAACATCCACCGCTGGCGTGGGCACAAGCAGCCAAGACATTGGATGCAGCCCCGGCTGGATACCGTGTGCTCCAACTTCCGGGTGAGGAGTTTGGCGCGTATCGGTGGGGCTACACCGTCGATCCACCATTGCCCAGTCTCACGACGCGTCCACTCGTTGCTCGCGATCTCTTGCCGCTCGGCAGTCCCGCAGCGATGGACACGGTGTATGCGCTCGACGACCGCTTCCAAGAGGGCACCGCCGAAATCGCGTCGGTGGCACCGATCGCGCGACTCTTCGGAGCCGACACGGTCTGGCTTCCGACCGACACCGCGTTCGAGCGGTTCCGCACCCCCCGCCCCGAACTCATCAGCCAGATGTTCAGTGTGGCAAGCCCGCAGCTCGGGCCGGTCGCAACGTATGGCCCCCCGGAGGTCAACACGCCCCAGGTGCCCATGGTGGACGAGCAATCGATCAGTAGCGCGGCTGTCGGACAGCCTGTTGCGGCCGTTGGCCTTGTACCGGTACTCAACCCGCAACCGATCATGCGTGCCAAGACCGACGCGGTCGTGGTCGCGGGCAGCGGCGACGGACTCGTGGATGCGGCAGCCGCTGGCGTACTCAGCGGAGACGAACTGATTCGTTACGCAGCCGACCTGCCGGTTGGTTCGGGAGTAACTGATGCGGTTGCGCAAGCCCAACGGGTGATCATCACCGACAGCAATCGCGATCGTGCACACCAATGGCGAGGCTCACAAGACGTCACCGGCTTCACCGAGGACGGATCGCCAGGCCCGGGCGTGCTGCGATTCGACAGCGCAGACCAACGCATCCCAGTCTTCGCGACCGAGACCAGCGCCGACATGACCATCGCCGAACAACGCGGTCCGGTCCACGCCTCGGCCAGCGCCTACGGGGAACCATTCGCCTATCGGCCCGAGGACCGCGCCGCCTTGGCCATCGACGGAGACCAAACAACGGCCTGGCTCGTAGCCGACCGATTCGACGCAACGGGCGAATATCTGCGCATCGACACCGACTCACCGGTGGGTCACGTGACGCTCGTCCAGCCGCTCGACCAACCCAACCGATGGATCACCGCTGTCACGATCAGCGACAACTCAGGTTCCTACCCGATTGCGCTCACCGACGAGTCACGTTCGCCCGCGGGCCAAACCATCGCCCTGCGTGCACCGTCGCAACGGGTCACGATCCGTATCGACACAACGGCCACCGGCGCGCTTCGTCCGGGCGAGGGGCTCGACGCCGTTGGCTTCGCCGAGGTGTCCACCGCGCTCGGCCACACCAACGAAGTCGTGCGGGTCCCGAGCAATGTGCTCACCCGAGTCACAGCTCGCCAACCAGTCGACATCGTCCTGACGCGCCTGCGCACCCGACCCACGAACAGGTACCGCGGCGATCCGGAACTCGCGATGACGCGGTCGTTCACGTTGAGCACGCCGCGCGCATTTACGTTGACAGTCGCCGCACGCGTGTCACAACGCGCCGACGACGCGACGCTCGCCGCACTGCTCGGTTGGACGGGTACGACCTCAACACGACACCTTGTCGGCGTGCCTGCAATGGGCGGATGGGCAGCCACCGACGGCGACATTTCCACTGCATGGGTCTCCCCATTTGGTGCTGCCGTCGGCAGCTCGTTGCACATTCCTCTCGGCGCGGCGCAACCAACCAAGGCGCTGACGCTACGCCAGCCGACGTCGGCGCAGTTCGGGGTGATCACCGAACTCACCGTGAGTAACGGCGCCACGACCGAGGTCGTTGCCGTCCCACCACCCAACCCAGATGGGGCCAGCACCGTCGCTCTCGGTGGCATCAGCGGATCCGCACTCGACGTCACCGTGACCGGCACGAACCACGCGCTGACAACCGACCGTCGCTACGGCGAGCCGGTGGAGCTTCCCGTTGGCATCAGCGAGATCTCCGG
>JAYTWP010000490.1:0-3731 GCA_043743395.1 Actinomycetota bacterium
AATTGTCGGCCGATGGTGTCGCGAAGCTGTTGCTTGATCGAAGCAGCAAAGACGCTGGCCCCGGTGACCAGCGCAACGCCGATGAGGACGGGTGCTGCCGTGCGTGCCGTACGCCGTGGATTTCGTTGCACATTGGCGCGAGACATACCCCCGGTGATGCCGCGAAAACGCTCGACCGGCGCACCAAGTACGCGAGCAATGGGATTGGCCATGGCTGGACCCAGTAACAGCACACCGACAAAGATCGCCACGACCGCGACGCCGAGAAGTGTGGAGTCAGCGCCGCTGAGCACACTGACGATTGCGCCGACGCCGAGCGCAATGAACACGGCAGCGGCCAATAGGCGCGCCTTGTGACTGCGCTGCTGCTCGAACGCTGACTCGCTCATCGCCGCCACGGGAGGTACGCGCGCCGCACTCACCGCTGGCACGAACGCGGCAACCATTGTGGTGGTGACGCCTGCAATCATCGTCACGAACACAGTGCCGACGGTGATGACCAAACCGCGTGATGGAACGCCGAGGCCGACGCCATTGAGCGCAGCTTGGATGCCGATTGCAAGACCGGCGCCAGCGGCAAGACCCACGAGAGATCCGAGCAGGCCGATCGCCAATGCTTCAACGAGCATCATCCGCGTGACTTGTCGACGACTCGCCCCGATCGCGCGAAGCAACGCATTCTCCCGGCGTCGTTGGGCCGCGGTGATCGAGAACACGTTGTAGATCACGAAGCAGCCGACGCCGAGCGCGATCAGCGAGAAGATCGACAAGAAGATCGTGAAGAAGCCGAGACCCTTTTGGATCTCGCTCTGGCTTTGGGTTGTGATCTGTGCACCCGTGAGTACGTCGGTCTGGCCCAGTGCGGGCAGCTTGTTCAGTGCAGCCTGCACGCGTTGCGCCAACGCCGCATCGGTTGCAGTCCCGTCGCCGCGCACCAGTACAGCGTCGATGAACCCCGCCTTGGCAACGAACTCCATTGCGGTCTGCGGGTCGAAGAGGGCCCAGGTTGCGTCGCCGGGTGTGGCCACATTGTTGTATTGCGCGATACCCACGAGCGTGAACGTGCGCGAGCCGGCCTCGGCGTTCACCTTCACCGAATCACCTAATGAGTACTTGCCGTCGGCGGCGGTTTGGTCGTCGAGCACAATCTCGCTCGGTCCGTTCGGAACGCGTCCGTTGATCACGGTCCAGACGGACAGATCGCCGGTGTTGATCGTGCCGCCGGAGGTCGCCCGCGATGTACGCCCGATCGGCTTGCCAGACTTGTCGATCACGACCGCATCACCTTGCACGAGAGCCTGCGCGTCGGCAACACCTGGCACAGCCGCCGCCGCTTTCACTGCGTCGAACGGGACCTTGTCTCGGATCTCGAAACCGAACGCCGTTTCCACGGTGTTCGACGCCTGGACGTAGGCATCGACCTTCTCGTACGACTTGGCGAAGAGCGCGTTGAACGTACCCTCGAGGGTGTCTCGAAACATGAACGTACCCGACAAGAACGCGGTGCTCACGATGATGGCGAGCGCGGTGAGCACGATGCGCCCGAATCGGGCAGTCACGTTTCTGATCGCGAGGCGAAGCACGGTGACGATGCTAGAAGCGTGCGTGCAAGATATGGGTCAGCATCAGGTTGTCGCGATCGCCTGCAAGATGTCTGACTTGGCGGCTCGGCGTGCCGGCCACCACGCGGCGACGACCGCGAAGATGACCGACACGATTGCAAAGACGGCGATCGATGGTGCCGAAACGCTGAAGACGGTGAGCCCCTGTGGTCGGAGCGCATGCACAACAATCCAACCCACTGCCAAACCGAGCACAGTGCCCATGATCGCCCCGAGCAGCGCCGTGACGATTGCTTCCCACCGAACGCTGCCACGAACCTGGCCACGGGTCATGCCGATCGCGCGCACGAGGCCGAGTTCGCGTCGACGTTCGTAGACCGCCAGAAGCAGGGTGAGCACGATGCCGAGGACTGCGATGAACACGGACATAAGGAGCAGCGCGTAGATGAAGTTGAGCAGTCCGCTGACCTGATCGACCTGGGCCTGAATGAACTGGCTACGCGTCTGTAGCTTTGCGGTGGGGTACTTCGTCGTGACCGCCTTGACTGCGGCCGTGGCGTCAGCCTCGCCAACGCCTGGCTTTGATTGCACGAAGATTTGGACGTCGAATAGCGTTGCGCCGCGACCGTCGAACAGCGTGCGGTCGACGATGATGTTGCCGAAGGTCTTGGTGTCGAAGATGCCGGCCACCTTCAGCGTGGTCGACGATCCGTCGAGGAACGAAACGGAGAGTTCGCTGCCGACGCCGAGCCCATCACGCGCGGCTTTGTCTTTCGACAACAAGATGGTCGAGCTGTTCAAGCCATCCCATCCACCATCGGTGAATTCGAAAGAGAACAGGTTTGCCGCACGCTTGGGATCGACGGTGATGACGCCCTTGGCTTTGGGGGTGCCGTTTTCGACAACTCTCATCTGAGCGATGCCGAGACCAACGGCGTCACTCACCACGGGCAATTTGTTGAGTTCATCCGTGAGGGTGCTCGGCAGTCCTCCGAAGCCCTGACCGTCGGCTGTGCTGATTGCGTAGTTTCCGGTGAACTGTTTGGCGATGGTGTCGCGGATGGAGCCCTGCAGCGAGGATCCCAAGGTGGCGATCGCAACGAGCAGTGCCAGTCCGATGCCGAGCGCGGCTGCGGTGAGTGCTGTGCGCTCGGGACTGCGCGCCGCATTCCTCACAGCGATTTCGCCAGTGACACCGCGCAGCGCTCGTAATGGTCGGGTGAGCAATCGCGTGACAGGCCCAACGGCCACCGGACCGAGCGCGACGAGTGTCACGAAGAGTCCGCCCACGCCGGGTGCAAGCCAGATTGCGGCTCTGTTGAGCCCCAACACCACACCGAGCACTGCGATGGCGAGAAACCCACAACCGACCCAAATGCGGACTCGTGACAGCCCCGACCGATCGATACTGACATCGCGCATTGCGGCCAGCGGCGATACTCGACCAGCACGAATTGCCGGCCAGGTGGCGCACAACACGGTGACGAGGAAACCGACCACCAGGGTGATGACCAGCGAACCGACATTGATCGTGAGTGACGTCGAACTGGGCCCGCTCCCGACAGCTTTCAGGATGCGCAAAATAATGGTCGCCAGCGCAACCCCACCCGCAAAACCGAGCAAGCTTCCAACCACCCCGACAACGCCGGCCTCGATGAAGAGTGACTTCACGACCTGGCTACGGCTGGCACCGATGGCGCGCATCAGGGCGCTTTCTTGCTGGCGCTGCGCCGATGTGATGCGGAACACGTTGTAGATCACGAAGCAGCCCACGAGCAATGCAATCGCGGCGAAGATGGTGAGTACCGTGCTGAAGAGATTGAAGAACTTGGCTACCGAGTTCTGCGCTTCGGCAGTGATTTCTGCTCCCGTGAGTACCTCCACCTTTTCGCCCGACAACGCCTTGGCGATATCGGCCTTCAACTTCGTGTCCGAGATGGAGCCATTGCCACGGACAATGATGGAGTCGATCTTTCCGGCCTCTCCGACGACGAACTCCTCGGCAGTCTTGAGGTCGAAGAGGGCCCATGTTGCCGACCCCGATGTGTCCTCGCCGGCAAAGGTGACGATGCCCACCACGGTGAACGATCGGGCGCCAGGGGCTGCCGTCACGGTGACCGAATCGCCGACCTTGACCTTGCCCTCTTTGGCAGATCGTTTGTCGATCAC
>JAYTWP010000491.1:0-4591 GCA_043743395.1 Actinomycetota bacterium
GAGGACGTCGTTGAGTCGGCTGACATCTTTGTGTCAGCAACCGGAAACGACCACATCATCACGGCCGAGCACATGGGCCATATGAAGCACAACGCGATCGTGTGCAATATCGGCCACTTCGACAGTGAGATCGACATGGCTGGTCTCGCGCGCAGCGGTGCATCGCGCGACGAACTCAAGCCCGGCACGGATCTGTGGACGTTCAATGATGGCCACGCCGTGATCGTGCTGGCCGAGGGGCGCCTCGTGAACCTCGGTTGCGCGACAGGTCACCCGAGCTTCGTGATGAGTTGTTCGTTCACCAATCAGGTGATCGCACAGATGGAACTTTTCAATAACCTCGCCGAGTACCCATTGGGTGTGTACGTGCTTCCAAAGAAACTCGACGAGAAGGTGGCGAGGCTTCATCTCGACGCACTTGGCGTGAAGCTCACAAAGCTCACTGATGAGCAAGCCGACTACTTGGGAATTGACCCCAGCGGCCCGTTCAAGAGCGAGCGCTACAGGTACTGATTCTTGCTTCGGTTTCTGCGTGAGCGAGCGTGAGGCTTACTGGTCCTGATCGCTGCTTCGGTTTCTGCGTGAGCGAATTGGTCGACGTCTCGCCTCTTCGCTCACGCAGAGCCGGAAGGCGCCAACTCCGCAAACGTTGCGCGGGTGATTTCGAGGGGCGGCAGCGACAGCCGTGGCAGCGTCAGTTGCACCAGTGGACCGATGCCGAACATGAAGAGCAACGTACCCACGCCTGGGCGTACTCCGAGCAACACGCCACCGATCCCGACGCACAGCTCAATGATCGTGCGCGCAAGGCGAACGCTGAGTCCACGCTGCTTGAGCCCCATCATCAGGCCATCGCGCGGGCCGGGCCCGAGGCCAGCACCGATATAGAACCCGGACCCAATTGCGATGATGCCAATGCCGAGCAGCAAATAGGCGATGCGTGGAGCGAGGCGATCAGTGTCGGGAAGGCGGCCGCCGACCAGATCGACGACCAGCCCGATCTCGATGGCGTTCAAAATCGTGCCGACTCCAGGTCGCTGTCGCAACGGAATCCAGCTCAACAGAATGAGAAAGCCAACCGCCTCGATGATGATGCCGACGCTGATACCAGTCTTGTGGCTGATTCCTTGATGGAGCATGTCCCACGGGGCTGCCCCCAATTGCGCATGCAAGATGAGCGAGATGCCTGCACCGAACAACGCAAGCCCACAGATACATCGGGCAAGACGATTCGTCCAGTCGCTGGTTGCTGAACGCGGCGAGTATTCGCGTTGGACGATCGCTGCGCTCGAGGAAACCACGAGTACGCACGGTACCTCAGCTGCACGCCGCTGCGGCAGTCAATATCTGCGTGTCGCTCGGCATGCTCAGGGCGTCGTCGGCGACGCGGAACGAAAGGGCGCGCACAGTGCGCTGGTTGAGCAGGCCCGAGAGCTCGCCAGCACTGTGCGACACCCCCTTGCTACAACAGACCCATGCTGCTGAACCGTTGTGCGGGATGCCGGGAACCCGGGGTCGAACTATGTCGTCGTTGTCGTTTTGCACTCGCGGCGTCACCGCCGGTCGTCACGGCATCGGGTGTCGTTGC
Source organism: Actinomycetota bacterium (assembly GCA_043743395.1). Taxonomy (GTDB): domain Bacteria; phylum Actinomycetota; class Acidimicrobiia; order Acidimicrobiales; family Ilumatobacteraceae; genus WLMZ01. The sequence goes on from JAYTWP010000491.1 coordinate 1,589, forward strand.
GGCCACACAGTTCGTCGGGCTCTCCAAGGAACTGATCGTCGGACTGAAGTTCCGCAACCGTCGTCGGCTTGCCAAGCATTTGGCCGAACAGCTCAGTAGGCGGCTCGATCCCACCCAAATCGATGTCATTACCTGGGCGCCGACCAGCCCTCAACGAGCGCGGCGCCGCGGCTACGACCAGGCAGAACTCCTGGCGCGCGCCTTGGCTGCGCGGTGGCGCAAGCCGTGTCGGCGCATGCTGTTTCGTCGCCACGGATCGGCACAGACGGGACACAACCGCCACGACCGTTTGATCGGACCTTCGTTCACGTCGCGCCCACTGCGTCATCCTCCGCGAGTGTTGGTCATCGACGACGTCGTGACCACAGGGTCCACGTTGCATGCTGCTCGTGCGGCGTTGTTGGCAGCCGGTGCCCGTTCGGTGGTACTCGCTGCCGTGGCAGCCACTCCCGACAGCGTGGCTCAGCTCAAACCAGCGAGACGCTCCACGGTCTCGATCGCTGGACCGCTGTCCTCATCCACCAAGATCCCCAACATTCCAACGCGCTCGGCCGCTGTCACGTTTGTCAAAACGTCGTCCAAGAAAGCACTCCGTCCGGCCACGGCCTTGAGCCTGGTCAGTGCAAGCTCGTAGATCGCGGCGTTGGGCTTGCGCAGGCCGACCTCATGGCTATCGACGATGTCGTCGAACAACTCCCCGTACGGCAGCAGTGGGCGCCACAGGTCCCGGAACTCGCGCACATTGTTCGTGAGGATGCTTGTTCTCAGGCCGGCGGCCCGAAGCCGCACGACCAGATCGATCATCTCGGTGTCGGGCTGAAAGTTCATCGCCGGTGCAGTCTGGCCCTCAGCGGGTGCCGGGATCTCGATCCCGATCTCGGCCAAGCTGGCTCGGTTCAGACGGCGAACCTCTTCAAAGCTGATTTCGCCACGCTCGAGCCGATGCCACGGGTGGTCGTTGTCGGCCCCATAGTCGCCCATGAACACACGCAGCGCGGCGTCAGCTTTGTCGGCGGGGAAGCGACGGACCAGGTCGCTGTGGCGACCGTTCTTCATCAACACCCCACCGAGGTCGAAGATGACAGCGTCGATCTGGCGGGTGGTTGTCGTCGTCACGGTGACATCTTGTCCCACATCGGCCCTCGCCGCCGAACCGATAGGCTCTGACCTCGCATGAGTATTCTCGATCGCATCCTCCGCGCCGGTGAAGGCAAGAAGCTTAAGGCTCTCGAGGGCCTTGTTCCCGAAATCAACGCACTCAGTGCAGCGACAAAGGCGCTATCCGATGACGCACTCCGTGCCAAGACGGGCGAGTTCCGTCAGCGGATCGAGCGTGGCGAGACACTCGACGATCTTCTCGTCGAGGCCTTCGCCGTCACGCGTGAGGCGGCCGAGCGTGTGATCGGTCAACGTCACTACGACGTCCAGCTGATGGGTGGCGCCGCATTGCACTTTGGCTGGGTGGCCGAAATGAAAACCGGTGAGGGCAAGACCCTTGTCTCGACGCTGCCTGTGTATCTCAACGGCCTCGGCGGCAAAGGCGTACATGTCGTCACTGTCAACGATTATCTGGCCCGGCGCGACGCCGAGTGGATGGGACGGATCCACAAGTGGTTGGGCCTGAACGTGGGTCTGGTCATTCCGGGGTTCAAGGAGCACCCGCTCGAAAAGCGCGCCGCCTACGCCGCCGACATCACGTACGGCACCAACAATGAGTTCGGCTTCGACTACCTGCGCGACAACATGGCGCCGTCACTTGATGAAAAGACCCAGCGCGGTCACAACTATGCGATTGTCGACGAAGTCGACTCGATCCTGATCGACGAAGCACGCACACCGCTCATCATCAGCGGCCGCCTGGCTGATGCCGCCAAGTTGTACTACCGGTTCGCCTCCATCGTGCGTTCGCTGCGTCGCGATGTCGATTACGAGGTTGAGGAAGACAAGCGCATCGTGGTGCCGCTCGAAGAGGGCATCGACAAAGTCGAGCAGGCACTCGGTCTCGACAACCTGTACGACGAGGTGCAGCAAAACCTGGTGCACCAACTGCAGGTGGCCCTCAAGGCCAAAGAGCTGTACAAGCGCGACAAGGACTACATCATTCAAAACGGTGAGGTCAAGATCGTCGACGAGTTCACGGGCCGCGTGCTCGACGGTCGCCGTTGGAGTGAAGGCATTCACCAGGCGGTCGAGGCCAAAGAGGGCGTGAAGATCAAAGAGGAGAATCAGACCCTCGCGACGATCACATTGCAGAACTACTTCCGCATGTACGACAAGCTCGCTGGCATGACCGGTACGGCGCAAACCGAAGCCGCCGAACTGAAGAACACCTATGGTCTTGATGTCGTACCGATCCCCACCAACAAGCCCGTTGGTCGTGTCGATCAGGCCGACCTCATTTACAAAGGCGAGCCAGCCAAGTTCGAGGCGGTGGTCGAAGACATCGCTGAACGCTTCGAGCGCGGTCAGCCCGTGCTCGTCGGAACCATCAGCGTCGAAAAGAGCGAGTACCTGTCGCGGCTGCTGCAGCAGCGCGGTGTCGACCATGAGGTGCTCAACGCGAAGCAGCACACGCGTGAGGCGCACATCGTTACCCAGGCGGGCCGCCTGCATTCCGTCACAGTGGCCACCAACATGGCTGGACGAGGTGTCGACATCTTGTTGGGTGGCAACCCCGAAGGTCTGGCCCGAGTTCAGGTCCTGAAGGAAGGCCACTCGGCCGACGTCATGGTCGATGACTTCGCGTTGCCTGTCCCTCTCGAGGAAATGCCCGAAGAGTTCCAGACAGCCCGTGCCGCTGCATTCGGCCGTTACAACGAACTCCTCGCGCAACTCAATGTGAGTTGCCGGGCCGAGGGCGACAAAGTGCGCGAACTCGGTGGGCTCTACGTGCTCGGTACTGAGCGTCACGAAAGCCGGCGCATCGACAATCAGCTCCGTGGCCGTGCGGGCCGCCAGGGCGACCCCGGCGATAGCCGTTTCTACCTCAGCCTCGACGACGAA
>JAYTWP010000492.1:0-11096 GCA_043743395.1 Actinomycetota bacterium
GTCAACCCGCACAGCGCTGCCACGACTCAGCGGCGTTCAGGCGATACCGTGGGCAGCTAATGACCACCGACGAGTCCTTGCTGAAGGCTGATGAGACCCCCGACATGAACCTTGGTGACCCCCTGTACCTGGACCACGAGGGCAGCTTGCAACCGACTCAGAAGCATCCGCATCATTTTGGCAAGGCACTCCGCGAGTGGCTGATCGTCATCGTCATCGCAATCGGCGCTGCGGTGCTGATGAAGGTCTTCGTCGTCCAGCAATTCTATGTGTCCGGGCACTCGATGGACCACACGTTGCACGACTTCGACCGAGTGCTCGTGAACAAGTTGTCCTACGACATACACGACCCCCGACGCGGCGACATCGTCGTGCTCGAAGAGGCACAGGGTCTGACCCAACGTGACCTGATCAAGCGGGTCATCGCGTTGCCGGGTGAGACAATTGAGATCACCAAATGCGTCGTGCTCATCGATGGCAAGGTCCTCGTCGAGCCATACCTCGACCCCACTGTGGTCACCCCGAACAACTGTGGTGGCGATGTCGTCAAGACAACGGTGACGCCGCATCACGTGTTTGTCATGGGAGACAACCGTCCCGGCTCGGGCGATAGCCGCGGTCCACTCGGCCAGGTCGACTACTCCCAAATCGTCGGGCGTGCGTTCGTGGTGATCTGGCCCAAATCGAACTGGGCCTGGCTCTAACGCGCTGGTTTACCTACACCTGCGCGGCGCCCAACTCGGCGCGATACGCATCCATCATCCGATCAACCCAGTCGCTGTGCACGCCATCGATGCCCATGCGCATGATCGGTCGCAACACATGGTCGTACTGCAGATCCCAAGCAATCGCACACAGGTTGAAGCGGTGGAACAGCGACACGAGTCCGCCATTCCAGTCGGTGTGATGCATGTTCACCGCATGGATGCCCTCGCTCGACAACGTTGCCGCACGGCGCTCGGGGCCCTCCTTCATTCGCACCAGTCGGGTGGAGTCCACCAACTTTGCCCCGTCCAAATGAGATCGCAGGGCGAGCAGGGACTGCCACACCGGATGGCATAACCACACCCGGGAGAGCAGCTCCGGCGCCACCTCGCGCACGACGTGTAGGACGGCGAGTCCGGTGTCATCGCCCTTGAGGTCAAGCGACAGGTGATAGTTCGAGCCACATGTCTCAAGGAGCTCCGCCAATGTCGGGATGAACGAGGGCAGCTGCGACCTGCGCATCTCAGCGATCGGGCGTTTACTCAAACGGCTGCGTACGAACCCGTCGTGTTCCAGGACCGGGACGCCATCGGAGGTCACCCACACATCGCTCTCGATGCCGGTCGCGCCGAGCTTGAGGCCGAGGGTAAAGGCCTGCAGCGTGTTTTCTGGAGCGTGGGCCCGTCCGCCGCGGTGCGCGAAGGCAATCGGGTGTTCGAGCAGCGAGGGCAGCCGTTGTTGCATTGATTCCATTGTGTCAGGCACGCGGCAGTACTGATCGGTCAACTGATGCCGGTGTCGTTGTTGCCTTCGCTGCGGCACGATCACGCCGTAGACTGCGCCACGTGTTCAACCTGTCCGGTAGCGAGCTAATCTTTTTGGTGCTCATCGCGCTCGTGGTACTTGGACCGGACAAGCTGCCCGAAGCCATGCGTAAGGCCGGCAAGTTGTACAACGACTTCAAGAAGATGACGAACGGCTTCCAGGACGAAATGCGCAGTGTTCTCGAAGAACCGCTCCGCGAGATGCGCGAAACCGCAGATCTCGTGAAGAACTCGGCAATGTTCGACCCAAGTCCATTTGCTGCACCCGGCGCGTCACCCGAAACATCGGTGCCGCCGATACCGATGCTCGCAGCCGAGCCTGAACCGGAGCCGGAACCCGCAGTCGTTCAAACGCCCAAACCGCACCACAGTTACGAGCTTTCATTCGAGGAACGCACGGCGCTCACCACCCCTGCCGACGCGACCGAGCCAGCGGGCATCAGCGATCACACTGATGTCGGCATCGCGGACGTCAGCGATCACACCGATGTCGTCATCGAGGAAGTACCGCCAGCATGAAAGTTCCGTTCAGTAAATCTGAAAGGCCCGTGCTCAAGGGTCCTGAGGATCGCATGACGCTTCGCGATCATCTCGCCGAGCTACGCGTGCGCATCGTGCGCAGCATGCTCGCCGTGACACTCGGGGTTGTCATCATGCTGGCCTTTTACGACCCTGTGTTGCGATTTTTACTCAAGCCGTACCGCGATCTATGCGGACGCCGACCAAGTCTCGGCTGCGACGGCAAGGTCTACGGCCTGGGCCCGCTCGACGGATTCTCCACGCGCATCTCAGTGTCGCTGTACGGAGGGTTGATACTGGCCTTCCCCGTCCTGCTTTGGCAGATCTGGCGCTTCATCGTCCCAGGACTGCACGCCAGGGAAAAGAAGTATGCGATTCCCTTCATCACCTCCTCGATTGCGTTGTTCGCGCTCGGCGGCTACATCGCGTACTGGACGCTCGACAAGGCACTCGAGTTCCTGATCTCGTGGTCCGGATCCGGTGTCGGCCAAGTCTTCCAGGTCAGTAAATACATCAGCCTGGTTGGTCTGATGGTGGCAGCGTTCGGCATCGGCTTCGAGTTTCCGGTGCTCTTGGTCTTCCTGCAACTTGTCGGCGTACTCACGCCCCAGGTATTGCTTAAAGGCTGGCGCTACGCAATCATGGCGATCTTCGTCATTGCCGCGGTGATCACCCCGTCGGGTGACCCGATTTCCATGCTTGCCCTGGCGGTCCCGATGAGCGTGTTCTATTTGTGCTCGATCGTGATCGGCCTCGTGCTACAACGTCGCAAACGTGCACGCGGTGACGGCGATGATGACGATGATGACGACCGCGACGAGACGATCCGAGCTGGCGCCTCCGCATAAATCGGCCCCGCACGCGCCACACTGGTAGCCGTGCGCGCCGACCGGGCCGAGTTGATTGCCCATTACACCTTCCCGCTCGATCGCTTCCAGCTGCAAGCAATGGATGCGCTCGACGACGGACTATCAGTACTTGTCGCCGCGCCTACCGGGTCTGGTAAAACAGTGGTGGCCGAGTATGGCATCGAGATTGCAATGCGCGCAGGGCGCAAGGCTTTCTACACGGCACCGATCAAGGCGCTCTCCAACCAGAAGTTCCATGATCTCGTCGGCATCTACGGCGCCGATCGGGTCGGTCTGCTCACGGGCGACAACGCCATCAATGGCGATGCACCGATTGTGGTGATGACCACCGAAGTCCTTCGCAACATGATCTACGGTCGCTCTGCGGCGCTCGACAACCTCGCCGTTGTCGTGCTCGACGAAGTGCACTTCCTGCAGGACACATATCGCGGTCCGGTGTGGGAGGAGGTCATCATCCACCTGCCCGAGACGGTGCAGCTGGTCTGCCTGTCAGCCACCGTCAGCAACGCGACCGAGCTCACCGACTGGATCAGCACCGTTCGCGGTGCCACAACGGCAGTGGTCGAGGACAAGCGACCCGTGCATCTCGAAAACCTCTTTATGGCGGGCGATCGTAGTAGCGAGAAGATTCATCTGCTACCCACCCTCGTCCACGACAGGCCCAACGCCGTCGCGATGCGTCTGGCCGACGAAGGTTCGCAGCAGTGGAAGGGCGGGCGCGGCCGGCGCAGCGGCCACGGCACGCGGCGGCTCTACGCGCCTTCTCGTATCGAGGTCGTCGAGCGCCTCGAAGACGAGCAAATGCTTCCCGCCATCTATTTCATCTTCAGCCGCAACCAGTGTGACGAGGCGGCCAAGACGTGCCTGGCAGCTGGCTTACATCTCACGACCGGCGACGAGCGCGAGCGCATTCGCGAACTCGTCGATGCCCGACTCAACAACATCGAGACCGCCGATCTCGCCGTGCTCGGGTACGGGCAATTCCTGGCCCAGCTCGAGGCCGGCATCGCAGCGCATCACGCCGGCATGGTGCCCCCATTCAAAGAAGTGGTCGAGGCGTGCTTCAGCCAGGGATTGGTCAAGATCGTGTTCGCGACCGAGACGCTTGCCGTTGGCATCAACATGCCTGCCCGGACGGTGGTGATCGACAAGCTCACCAAGTTCACGGGCGAGCACCACGCCATGCTGACGCCGGGCGAATACACGCAACTGACCGGACGCGCCGGTCGGCGCGGCATCGACGAGTTCGGCCAAGCGATTGTGCTCTGGAATCCATTCACGACGTTTGATCAGGTGGCCGGACTTGCGGCGAGCCGATGGTTCCACCTCAACTCTGCATTCCGACCCACATACAACATGGCCGCAAACCTTGTTCGGACCTATTCCAGCGAACAGGCGCACCACCTTCTCAACCTGTCGTTCGCGCAGTACCAGGCCGACGGCGACGTGGTGCGACTCGAAACCCGGCTGGCCCGACGGCAGGCGCATCTCGTGGATCTCACCGAGCAGGCCACCAGCCCCTACGGCGACATTGATGAGTATCGGCAACTACTACGTGCGGCCGAAAGGCCTGCCGCGCACATCGCGAGCCGTGATGATCCGGTCGATATCGCAATCCTGAAGCTTCGCCCCGGTGACGTGATCTACGTCCGCAAGGGAAAGTATGCGGGTCGTGCGGCGGTGATCTCGACGGCGAATCGCAAGGGCGGGAGCCGTCTGACGGTCGTCACCACGCGTCAGGATCTTCTGGTTCTGTCAGGCACAGACTTCGACGAGCAGCCGACGGCGCTCGGTCATATCGAGCTTCCAAACGAATTCGCGCCACACCGCAACGATTACCAACGCGAGGTGGCGAGCCGCCTCGGCAAGATCAAGCTCACAGCGCAGCCGCCGAAGGCCAGGCCTCCCGCACCGTCCGTCGACGGCTATCACCCAGTTGAGGATGATCCCGATCTCAAGCGCCGACTGAAGGCTGCCACGCAGGCTGATCGTGTTGCCCGCGAGGTTGAGGAGATTCGCACACGGGTCAAGGGACGCAGTCAGTCGATCGCCCGCGACTTCGACCGAGTGCTCGGCATCCTCGAGGCGTGGGGGTACGTCGATGGTTGGTCGCTCACCGATGCGGGCCACATGCTGGCGCGGACTTTCCACGAGAGCGACTTGCTTGTGGTCGAGTCGGTGCGTCAAGGCCTGCTCGACGACCTCGATCCCGCAACGCTGGCGGGACTCGCTTCGGTGTTCGTGTATGAACACCGAAGTGCTGACGAGCCTCCGCTGGCATGGTTCCCGAACGGAACAGTGCGCAAGCGATGGCTCCAGATCGCTTCGCTCAGCGCCGAACTTCGCGAAATCGAAGAAGAGGACGGGCTCGTTGTTCACCGTGCTCCTGATCCCACGTTCCTTGCGATTGCATTTGCTTGGGCTGCCGGTGAGGGATTCGCTGAGGTCGTTGAGGCAGAAGAACTCTCGGGTGGCGACTTCGTTCGGACCATCAAACAGCTCATCGATCTGCTGCGTCAACTCGCGATCGTTGCGCCTGTGCGGGCAACGCGGCAGGCGGCCGAACAGGCAGCCGACGCGTTGTTCCGCGGGGTCGTGGCGGCATCGAGCGCCGTTGAAATCGAGCCGGATCTCAGCGAACAAGACCCGCTTGGCACCCAGAGCGGTCCTGCGACGCAACCGCGAACGGTGGAGGTCGTGAAGGTTCAGCCAGCGTGACGATCCGCAAAGGTCAAGAGTGGGGCCGCCTTGCCAAGCCTTCGCCAACTCTTCGCAGGGTCGGCTCCGACCACGAGTTGTGCGCACAGGTCCTGGCAACTCGCAGTGTCGATCTGCAGATGCCCGAGTTCGCGCTGTTGGGCGGCGACCTCATGCGGACGCTTGGCGGGTCGGGCGACGCTTCGCGCTTCGTGTCCGGCGAGACAGTGCCTCATCTACCGATCGACCTTGTTCGGGTGGTTGTCGACCACACGCGCGAAGGATGGTTTGTGGCACATCTCATTGCCCGCAAATCATGGTGGCGCGGTCAACTCGTTGCTGCGATGAACGCGCAATTCATCGGCAGTTGGGACGTTGCCCCCCGCTGTCACCCAAACGACGGGCTCGTCGACCTCGTATCAGTTGAGCCGCAGATGAGTGCACAGCAGCGATGGATGGCACGGTCACGACTCACGTTGGGCACGCACGTGCCTCACCCCTTGATCACGATGACGCGGCACTCGAGCGTCGCGATCGAACTGCAGCGCGACACGCCACTGTGGCTCGACGGTCAGCGCTGGGGGAGTGGACGTCATCTACAGATCGACGTTGAACCCGACGCCTTCGTGGCCTGTGTCTGAAGTTGTCTCGGCTACGGTCGGACCATGGATGCGTGGATTCTCGACGACTCGCCTGGCAACTACCGGTGGGGGGATATCGATCTTCCAGAACTCGGAGACGACGAAGTTCGTCTGAAAGTGGTTGCCAGCGCACTCAACCACATGGACCTCTGGGTCACCAAGGGCGCCCCTCGACCACCACTGCCACACGTACCCGGTTGCGATGTCGCCGGAATTGTCGTCGAAGTGGGCTCTGGCGTGGTGAATCTGGCCGTCGGCGATGAAGTCGTGGTGAATCCCGGCGTGTCGCCGCTGGACGAGATCGTTGAGTGGGGAAACAACAGTCCGATGGGACCCGGTTTCCAAATCTATGGCGAGCACTGCTGGGGTGGCCATGCAACGTTCGCACAGGCCCCTGCTCGCAATGTGTTGCACCGCCCGAGTGGTCGCTCATGGGTGGAATGTGCGGCATACCCGCTCGCATATCTCACCGCGTACCGCATGCTCAAGCGGGCCCGACTCCAAGCCGGAGAGACGGTGCTCGTGGTAGGTATCGGTTCGGGCGTGTCGTGTGCCGCACTTGCGTTGGCGCGCCACATGGGCGCCGAGGTCGTGGTGACTAGCCGCAGCGAGAACAAGCGTGTCGAAGCGCTTGGTATGGGTGCGCGTGCCGCATACGACTCAGCGTCAGAAACGTGGCCGGCACGCGCCGACGTCGTCATCGAAAGCGTTGGTCCAGCTACGTGGAATCAGTCGATTCGCTCGCTGAAGCCAGGGGGGCGGTTGGTGGTCTGCGGAAGCACAAGCGGTCCGAAGGCAGAGATCAACCTGCCGAGGTTGTTCTTCAAGCAGAACGAAATCATCGGGTCGACGATGGGCAGCTACCAGGAATTTGCAGAGGTCACGCAACTGATTGCCGCTGGCGTCGCCATCACCGTCGACGCCACTTTCCCACTCTCGGAGTATCCCGAAGCGCTCAAACGACTCGATGCCGGCAAGCAGTTGGGCAAGATCGTGTTACAGCACCAGACAGGATCATGAAGTGAACAACTCGATCGAGGATCTCAAGAACGCTGTGTGCGCCGAGGTCGACCGGCTAGCACCGCAATTGCTGCAAGCGAGTCACGACATTCACGCCCATCCAGAACTCAACTTCGAAGAACACTTCGCGCATGGTCTGCTCACTGACCTGCTCGAGCAGGCGGGTCTGTCACCACAGCGCAGCGCATTCGGTGTTGAGACAGCATTCGAGGCACGCGCGGGCGAGAGCGGCTACGACGTTGCGGTGCTGTGTGAATACGACGCACTCCCGGGCATCGGTCACGCGTGCGGGCATAACATCATCGCAACCGCAGGCCTTGGTGCAGGTCTTGCGGCGGCGACCGTCGCCTTACGGGCCGGCGGTCGTCTGCGCATTCTCGGCACGCCAGCCGAAGAAGGCGGCGGTGGAAAAATCGCAATGGCCCGCAACGGTGCGTTCCACGGCCTCGATGCGGCAATGATGGTGCACCCAGCCGACGCTGACCTGATCAGCATGGATGCCATTGCCTTGCAATCGCTCAACGTCGGCTTTCACGGCAAGGCAGCGCACGCTGCGGCGGCACCGCAAGAAGGCCGGAACGCGCTCGATGCCGCAGTTCTCGGTTATATGAACGTGGCGGCGCTCCGCCAGCACATCGGACCTCGCGAGCGTGTGCACGGCATCTTTACAAAGGGTGGCGACAAGGCCAACATCGTTCCGGCCGAGACCGAAATGAATTGGATCGTGCGTTCGCCGACGATCGAGTCCCTCCAGCCTCTGAAAGAGCGAGTGCTCGCCTGCTTCGGGGGAGCCGCAGCGGCATGTGGGTGCACGATGTCAACTGACTGGCAGCACCATACGTATGCCGACATGATCGACAATGGCCCGATGGTTGCGTCGTATGTGGCCAACGCAGCACGGGTCGGCCGGACAGTTGTCGATCCAAAGGCGCTCGGACGCAGCGTCGTTGGTTCTACCGATATGGGAAACGTGAGCTATCTCGTGCCTTCCATCCATCCAATGATCAAGGTCGCTCCGGACGGTGTCCCGATTCACACCGTTGATTTCGCCCACTGGGCGCTCAGTGCCGACGGCGATCGTGCTGTTGTCGACGGCGCGAAGTCGATGGCGATGACCGTTGTTGACCTGTGGTGCGAATCGGGACTCATGGACGACGTCCAGGCGGCCTTCAAGCAACGCCCGATGGACGTCGAAGTTCTCTAGTACCTGCTCACAACCAACGCGCAATACCATCACCGGGGCTCTGGCAGCCGTAGCATTGATCTTTGTGACGGTCTACGTCCCCGAAGAATTCTCAGATGCAGAAGGCGACGTCCTCCGTCGCTATTTTTCCAACCTCGACGGGCCCGTGTTTGCACTGGTCAATCTGCCCGAGGTTGTCAAGGGCGCGCTGTTCGCTCGATACAGCCGCAGCCCCAAGAGCCTGCGTCGACTGTTCCTCGACGAGTTCGTTGGTGACCTCGATATCAGCGGCGATCAAACAGTCGATGCAACCGTCGGTCTCGAGCGCGCCGAGGAACTGTATGAGAAGGTGTTCTTCGAATACGGAGACGATTCGGTTGCGCAACTCGGTGGTGTACACCTGGCCTGCGAGCAGGCCTCCAACATTTTGACCAAGGTGCTCGAGTGGGGCCGGCTGATGAGCTACCTCGAACAAAGCACCCGCTACATCGCCTACGACTCGCGCCTCGGGGGTCGGTACAGGTTCTATCGCGATCCTGCAGTACTGAACAGTCCGTTCGGTACTCGCTACGTGGGCGACATGGACCGGATGTTCGATTCTTACAGTTTGCTGATCAACAAGGTCACCGAGCACATTCGTGCAACGGTGCCGCGCGGCGCAGACGACAGCGATTTCATCTACCGCCAGGCAACTCGCGCCAAGGGCCTCGATGCCGTTCGCGGTGTGCTGCCAGCGGCCTCGCTCAGCAACGTCGGTATCTACGGAACGGGGCAGGCGTTCGAGATGCTGCTCTTGCGGATGCGGTCGCACCCACTTCCCGAGGCGCAGCATTACGCCGATCTCATGTTGCACGAACTCCGTAAGGTGATCCCTAGTTTCTTGCGGCGCGTCGATATCCCCGAGCGCGGTGGCCGCTGGGCCAACTACATGACCAGCACCCGCGATCGCACGGCCGAGCTCGTCGATGGCATTTTCGGTGGCACTCCGGTCGAGCCTGCGGCATCAGTCGAACTGCTCGACTGGGACCCAGAGGCCGAGGACAAGCTGCTCGCCGCCATCTGCTATCCCCACACCAACCTGCCCGAGTCCCAGATCATGGCCCGCGTGAAGTTGTTGGGTACTGACGAACGGATCTCACTGCTCAAGGCGTATGTCGGCGATCGCGAGAACCGCCGTCATCGTCCCGGTCGAGCGTTCGAACGCATCGACTACCGCTTCGACGTGGTGAGCGATTACGGCGCCTTTCGCGACTTGCAGCGCCATCGCATGCTCACCATCGATTGGCAGCCGCTTACGCCCAATCACGGCTACGTCCGGCCCGATCTCGTCGATGGTGCAGGAATGACCGACGTTTTCGACGACGCCATGTCGCGTTCGGCGTCGCTCTACGACGCCTTGCGCCACGATTTCCCGAATCAGGCGAGCTACGCGGTGTCAATGGCGTACCGCATCCGATACTCGATGCAGTTCAATGCTCGCGAAGCAATGCACATGCTTGAACTTCGCTCCTCACCACAGGGGCATCCTGCCTACCGACGCGTGGCCCTTGAGATGCACAGACTCATCGCCGAGAAGGCTGGTCACCACGCGATTGCACAAAGCATGTCGCACATGACCGACGAGATACCCGAGTTGGAGCGGCTCGAATCCGAGCGACGCGCCGAACGACGTCGTCAGCAGACCTGAGGCCGGACGGCGCACTGGCGACCTTTCCGGTGTCATTGTGACGGTTGTCACTAGATCTCGTGGAGAGTCCCGCCAATAACACACGTATGATCGCCGCCCGCGCGGGGGTTTTCCGGAGGAGACAACATGGCAGACGATGACGACACGATTGACCCAGAGGATAAGAGCGTCGATCCAGACGCAGAAGATGCCGAAGATGTCGACGCAGAGATCGACCCAGACGAACTCAACGAAGACGAGCTCGAAGCCGACGACGAGTTCGCCGTTATCGATGACGAGTTCGTGGATGCCGCTGACGACACCGACGAAGACGCCGATGACGACACCGATGGACCAGTGCGGCGCGCAGTCGCCAGCGACGACGACGACGACGATGACATGCTCGCTCCCGACGACGTCGAAGCAGACCTCGACACAATCCTGAAAGACCGACTCGTCGCTACCGACGATGATGACGACGAAGACGAGCCCGAGGACCGGTCCGAGACAGCCGATCGGCTGCAGCCGAAACGCTCCGACGAACGGCTGTGCCCGACCTGTTTTCTTCTCGTGCGTAAGGGTGCGCCCACCTGTCCGATCGGCGACGACGATTGTCCGCTTCTGTCCAAGAAGAAGAAGTAGCCAGATCATGTCCGATGGCAAAGCACCACTCAGCCATGTGCTCGACGTCGTGCTGTATGCGCCCATCGGCTTATTTACGCTGGCCCAGCGCGAACTGCCCGAGCTGATCGCCAGTGGCAAGACCAGGGTTGACAACCAAATCACGTTGGCCAAGTTCATCGGCAAGATGGCGGTGCGCCAGGGCACCAACGAATTCAAGCGCCGTATGCAAAACGCTCAAGACGCCCGCTCGGCGGAGTCCATCGAGCTACCACCCGTCACGTTGGTGGCTATCTCGGCCAGCAGCGCGCAATCGGTTCCCCGCACCGCCACCGCCACCGATCTGCCAAT
>JAYTWP010000493.1:0-10763 GCA_043743395.1 Actinomycetota bacterium
AGGGTTGAAATGCTCCGCCTCCCATGGAACATCGGGGGCAAGAACGAACGGTGCACACGTCTCGATGAATGCTTCCGTGCTGAGCGCGCGAATGTACTCGCCATTGAACGCGGCAAGCTTCTTGAGGTCGAAGAACGCTGGCGAGTGATTCACATCTTCGAGCCGAAAATCTTCGACGACGCGCGACCACGGGACGATCTCTGTGTCGCCGCTCGGTGCCCAGCCAAGAGTCATCAGATAGTTGACGAGCCCATCGGCCAGATAACCCTCGGCGCGGAACTGCTCGACGGCGACCTTGTCGCGCCGCTTCGACAACTTCTTACGCTGCTCGTTGACGAGGACCGGCACATGTGCCCACACCGGGGGTTCAACACCGAGTGCGGCCCAGAGCATCTGCTGCTTGGGTGTGTTGGGCAGGTGCTCTTCGGCTCGCACGACATGGCTGATACGCATCGAGATGTCGTCGACAACGTTGGCCAGCAAAAACATCGGTGTCCCGTTTCCCCGCAACAATACGAAGTCTTCGATGTTGGCGTTGTCGAACGAGACCTCGCCACGAACGAGATCGTGCACGAGCGTTGCGCCCTCGGGAACACGGAACCGCAGCACTCGGCCGGGCCCTGGTTCGAGGCCGCGGTCACGCGAGTATCCGTCGTAACCTGGTTTGCCGCTGAGCTTGGCTCGCTCTTGCACCTGCTCGCCCGACAGATCGCAGTAGTACGCGGCACCTGATTCGTAGAGGCGTTGCGCGGCAGCAATGTGTTCGTCGGCAAAGGCGCTCTGGAAGTACGGACCCTCGAAGTGAGGATCGTCGGCGTGAATGCCGATCCAGGCGAGCGCATCGATGATGCCCTGTGTCCATTCCGGTTGATTACGCGCTTCGTCGGTGTCTTCGATACGCAACACGAAGGTGCCACCCTCGCGCTGAGCGAGCGCCCAGTTGTAGAGCGCAGTGCGTGCACCACCGACGTGGAAGAAACCCGTGGGTGATGGAGCAAACCGAAGACGAAGTGGGCGTTCAGACATGGCCCCTGCAGGCTACCCGCAGAGCACCGACAGGCCGGGGGCGCCGCCAGAACCTTGCGTCGAGCAGCAACATCGCCCATGCTTGGATCCATGCCACGACCGAATCCGGTGCATCTTCCACTCCCCCGACCGATCGGCTTCGTGCTCGGCGGCGGAGGCGCGCTCGGTGCGGTACAGGTCGGCATGATGCGCGCACTGATCGAACACGGCGTGATGCCGGATCTCGTGGTCGGCACCTCGATCGGGGCGTTCAACGGCGCCGTGCTCGCCGCAAATCCCACAACTGCCGTCGACGAACTCACCCGATTTTGGACAACCTGGTCACGCGCCGACGCACTCCACCTTCGCGGTGTGCGACCGCTCCTTCACTGGCGTCGCACCAAGCGAAGCCTGTACCCCAACGACGGTGTCGTGCGGGGTATTCGATCCATCTTTCCTGAGTACCGGCTGATCGAAGATCTGGCACTGCCATTCGGAGCAGTTGCAGTCGACGCCCGCCGTGGTGTGCCCGAGTTGCTTCGCACGGGACCGCTCGAGAGTGCGTTGCTGGCGAGTAGTGCCATCCCGGGAATCTTTCCGCCCGTGGAGCGTAACGGCAACCTGTACTACGACGGTGGGCTGGGGGACAGCGTTCCTATTCGCGACGCTGTCGAGATGGGGGCACAGAGTCTGGTGGTGCTCGACACAACGAACCCCGTTGCCGACCTTGATCTGCCTACGTCGTTTTCCACTATGGCCTCGTATGTCACCGAGGTCTATTCGCGTCAGGCCGTGATCCGACATCTTCATGACTTCGTGCATCTACCAACGCTGTACCCACCGAGCCCGGCGAGCGGGACGATGTCCCCGCTCGACACGAGCCACACCGGCGAGCTCATGCAACAGGGTTACGCCAAAGCCACGTCATACCTAGATCGTGTTCTGCTGACCGACCGAGCGTGAGCGCGCTCAGAACGGGCTGTTCTTCAAATGTGTGCTCAGGTCGCCGACGAGTTCGATGAGCATCCGCCGCTCCGCGAATTGCCATTCACCATCAACGAGGTGAACTCGGTCGTGATACGTGCCGGCGACGATCGATGCCAGTGGTTGACCCGGCGCCTGGTGCACCACGTTCACATATGAACGGGCCCTGCCCGAGGTCAGGCCAGCGTCGACGTCGATCACAACATTCGTGACGACATGGCGAGTGCGCGGTACGCCGTCGTAGGTGCGAACTGTGCCACGCATCGTGGCGAGTACTTGATCGGCGCCTTTGGCCGCGCCCGCATCGACAAGACCATAAAGACCGTCGCTACCGAACAACTTCGCAGTCGATTCGAAGTCACCCCGATCGATCGTGTCGCTGTATGCATAGAGCAATCGCTCGATGCCCTCTCGTGGATCCATGGATGAACACCCTCTCCTTACGATGTTGCCAGAGCCAAGTTACGGAGTTGACGTACACCGACTGTCAGCGTGGTGATGTCGAACGTGTCGCTGCGACGAATGTCGTTGAACATTGCGTTCACGCGGGCAACAGAGCGTTCGTTGTGCGCCAACCACGTATCGCCATCGGTGCCGGCGCTCAAGACATCCTCGGTGAGATCTGCGAGTCCGATGAGCAGGTCATCGCGCAGGGCCGAACGCGCTTGCGTCTCCCAGCGCGTGGACCGCGGCAAACCGCCGATGCCATCCCACAACCACAGCACGTCGAGCACGTCGAAGAGATGCCAGTACAGCGTTGCGACGGTTGTCGGTTCGCGCTCGTGTCGCGTCGCGATATCGGCGACGTCGAACGCGGTGTGCAGAAGCGGCCAGACTGCCGACCGTCCGGCAAGCTCTTCTGGCACGCCAGCGGCCAGGCGGCTGGCCCAGATGGAATGCGTCTTGGCCGCGAGATGCCCGCGAAGGAACTCGTCATAGTGGCGCGCCAACCCACTCATCACGGTCGCGAACTCGTGCACCGTCGTCGCGACGTCGATGGGTGGGCGCCGGTGCCGCAACAGCCACAACACTCCACGCTCAGCCATACGCCGAGCTTCGAGCAACATGTCGAGTTTTACGTCGAGCTTCACCTCTGCGCCCAACATCTCGATGTCGTGCCAGAGTTCTGGAAGGTGCGTGACTTCACGGATCACCACCCATGCGCGGCCGATATCGGTGACGCTCGCGCCGGTCTGCTCGGTCATTCGATGATCGAACGAAATACCCGAGAGGTTGACCATCTGATTGACCAGCGTGGTGGCCACGATCTCACGACGCAGCTGATGGCCCCGAATTTCTTGCGCGAAGCGATCTCGCATCGCGTGCGGGAAGTAGCAGACGAGATCGTCCTCGAGAAACGAGTCGTCCGGCAGGTCGCTACCGAGCAACTCGGTGACATTCGCGTTCTTGGTATAGGCGAGAAGTACTGCGAACTCTGGAGTCGTGAGACCTTGTCCTGCGGCCTGCCGTTCTGCGATCTGGCGATCCGTGGGCAGGAACTCGAGCGCCCGATTGAGCCAGCCCTCAGATTCGAGTGCTTGCAAATATCGAGTGTGCACGTTGGTCATCGCGAATGCCTGGCGCCGCGCGATCGTAAGGGCCAGTGTTTGTGACCGGTTGTCGTCGAGCACCAACTCGCCGACCTCGTCGGTCATCTCGACGAGCAACGCGTTACGCGCCTCAACACTGAGTTCTCCGCGATTCACGCAGCCGTTGAGCAAGATTTTGATGTTGACCTCATGGTCGCTGCAGTCGACGCCGGCAGAGTTGTCGATCGCATCCGTGTTGATGAAGCCGCCAGCGAGAGCAAACTCAACTCGGCCACGCTGCGTGAACCCAAGGTTGCCGCCCTCGCCGACGATGCGACACCTCAACTCCGCACCGTTGACACGCACTGAGTCGTTGGCGCGGTCGCCGACATCGGCATTGGTCTCAGTGGTCGCTTTGACATATGTGCCGATCCCTCCGTTCCACAAGAGGTCGACCGGAGCTTTGAGAATCGCAGAGATCAGCGCGCTCGGGGCGAGTTCCGAATCGGAGATAGCGAGGCGCTGGCGGATCTGCGGCGACAGCGTTATCGACTTCTCCGTCCGCGCAAACACGCCTCCCCCCCGACTGATCAGTGAGTGGTTGTAATCAGCCCAACTGCTTCGGGCCAAGCCGAACAACCGCAGGCGCTCGTCGTAGGAGGCGCGGGTGTCCGGATCGGGATCGATGAAGATGTGGCGATGATCGAATGCGGCGAGCAGCTTGAGGTGCGGCGATTGTAAGAGGCCATTGCCGAAGACATCACCCGACATGTCGCCGATACCAATCACGGTGATCGGATCAGTATCGGCGTTGCGCCCGAGGACCTCGGCGTGGCGACGCACACTTTCCCATGCGCCACGCGCCGTGATGCCCATGACCTTGTGGTCGTAACCGACGCTGCCGCCCGACGCGAACGCATCGCCGAGCCAGAAGTTGTACGCCGCGGCAATGTCGTTCGCGATGTCGCTGAATGTTGCCGTGCCCTTGTCGGCGGCCACGACGAAGTACGGATCATCGCCGTCGTAGCGCACGGTGTCGGGCGGTGCTATCACTTCGGCCCCCACCAAGTTATCGGTGAGGTCGAGCAGCCCAGCGATGAAGTCGCGATAGCAGGCGACGACTTCTCGACGTAGCGCCTCGCCGTCCGCTGGTGGACGCTTCACCACGAACCCACCCTTTGCACCACCGGGAATGATGACGGCGTTCTTCACCACCTGTGCCTTCATCAGACCTAACACTTCGGTACGAAAATCCTCACGACGATCGCTCCAGCGAATACCGCCGCGCGCAATTCGGCTGCCGCGCAGATGCACGCCCTCGACCCTCGGAGAACACACCCAGATCTCGAACATCGGACGCGGCAGAGGTAAATCGGCAACCTTCGTCGGCTCGAGCTTCATCGCGAGGACAGCGCGGTGTCCGCCATCGGCCGCCGGCCTGAACGCGTTCGTTCGCAACGTGGCATCGATCAGATCCACGAGCGTGCGACAGATGCGGTCTTCATCGAGGCTCGGGATGGCGGCGAGCTCGGCCTCGAGATCGTCGTGTATCGACGAGACGCTTGGGTCACGATCGGCAGTGAACGCAGGATCAAAACGAACTCGGAACAACGTCACCAAGAGCGCTGCCACGCGTGGGTGTTTTGCCAAGGTCGTTTCGATGTACTGCTGACTAAACGGGAACGTGGTCTGGCGAAGGTACTTCGCATACGCGCGCAGAATCTCGGCGTCGCGAGCGGTGAGCCCGGCACGGAGCACCAGCTGGTTGAAGCCATCGCCCTCGACAACGCCGATCAGCAGCTTGCGAAAAGTTCGTTGGACCTCGTCGACGATCTCGTCGGTCAGCGTCGTGTTCTCGGGCAGGCGAACACCAACGTCGTAGAGCGAGACCGTTTCGTTTCCTACGTGCAGTGTGAAGGGTCGTTCGTCGACGGCTTGGAGTCCGAGCTGATCGAGATACGGAAGCAGTTCGGCAAGCGTGAGTGGGCTGTTGCGCCGGTACAGGCGAAACCGACGCTCGTTTGCAGCGAGACCGGGCAGCGCGACGAACGCCGTCGCCGTGGCATCGTCGCCCCCCAACAGGGCATCGACGTTCTGCGCGTCGAGCACGGCGAGTTCTGGCGATGTCACCGACGTGTAGTCACTCGGCAGATGCACGACATAGCGATGCGCGAGACGCACTGCTTCCTCCTCACCCAGTGCGTCGCTGAGCGCCTCGCGGAAGCGGTCGTCCCATCGCTGAGTGAAGACATCGATATCGCCGCTCAATTGCGCGAGTTCATCATCGCCAATCGGCTCTGATCGACGGATCTCGACGGTCACACGGGCGAGAGCACCGTTGCCCACGTACGTGGAGAAGTCCATGCGCGATGCATTCATTGCAGCGGCAATTCGTTCCGCAACTCGCTGAGGCAACTCTGGCGTGAGCCGGCTACGAGGAAGATACACAGCGAGCGTTTGCCAACCACTTGCCGGCGACCTCAGCTCAAGGACGCGCACCAACGAGCGATCCTGCAAGCTGACGATAGAGGTCGCCACCTCAGCCAATTCGTCGCGGCCGATCTCGAACAGCTCGTCGCGCGGGAACGTTTCGAGCACGGTACGCAGTGCACGTCCGGTGTGGCTCGTGGGGTCAACCTTGCTACGCGAGAGCACCCATGCCACGCGCTCACGAATGAGCGGTATTGCGCTGGGCGAAACGCGGTACGCCGCCGCAGAAAAGAGGCCGATGAAACGCTCTTCACCCACCACCTCCCCAGCCACGTCGAACCTGCGCACGGATACGCACACCGGACGCGCGTGACGATGGACATCGACCTCGGAGTCCGCACGTGCAATCGAGACGATTTGATCGCCGCCCGCATACATCGGATCGACAGACTCGGTCGCGCGAAGGAGGCCGAGCCGAGATTCTGGGACCACCACCAGCGCACCACCATCAAGCACATACGACGCTGCGCCGAGGAACACGAAGTACTGGCGGGTCAGCCACTCGAGCAGTTTCGCCACCTGATCTGCCTCCGAGGCAGAGTGCCCTTCTACAGGCTGCTCGCAGAGTTCATCAGCAATGGCGTGCGCCCTCGAGCGCATCGAGGCGAAGTCATTCACAGCGAGATGAACCCGCCCGAACGCTGCACCGACTTCAGCTTCGATCACTGCTGCGAGCGCTTCAGGACACCGATCGATCTCCATCTGTGTCCATGCCTCGCGTGGCGCCCCGGCCTCGATCCCAACCAGAACGCCATCGGAGCGACGCGCGACATCGATCATCGGATGAACCATCAGGTGGATGGCGAGGCCGTGCCGTTCGAGCACAAGCCGGCCCGTGTCGACGAGAAAGGGGGCGTCGTCGGTGACTGCCAGCAGGACCGAATGCGACGAACCCTCGGGTGTACGAACCTTCAGCAACGTCTCGCCGGGCTGGCGCACGCGTCCCAGTTTGAGGTGGGCAAGCGCGGTGTTGGCAAGATCGTCAGCAGGCAGTCCGGCGAGTTCGTCGCCATCGATCTCACCCAGGAATTCTGGAACGAACGAGAAAACAAAATCGCGCTCATCGGCGCTTGCCAACGTGCGGGCACGTTCGACAACTGCCTGAAGGCCGACGGAATAGGGCTCCCGGTATGCCATTTGACTTTCGCTTTCTGTTTCGGCAACTCTGGCGAAACGTGCGGCCGAACTCTCGGTTCCCTCGCGACACTAGCCCTGGGTCCGGTCCAACAAGGGCCGTGCCAGTGGGAAGCGTGCCAGGTAGTCTCAGGCCCAATGACCCGCCACGCGTTCCGACGACAGACCGAAGCGCACCCGGGTCACCGATCTGTCGCTGGCGGCCTCGCCCGCGCCGCGGTCTTCGGTCTCAGCGATGGGTTGATCTCGAACGTGTCGCTGGTCATCGGCTTTGCCGGCAGCGGCGTCGGCCCCAGCGTTATCCGACTCGCCGGACTTGCCGGGGCCATCGCCGGCGCCGTCAGCATGGGCGCTGGCGAGTGGATCTCGATCTCTGCGCAGAACGAATTGATCCATCGTGAGTTGCTCGTCGAGCGACGAGAACTGGTGATCAATGCCGCCGCCGAGCAAGCAGAACTGGCGGCGATGTACGAGGGCCACGGCATGGAGTCTGCGACCGCCAAACAAGCTGCCGCCGAGGTCATGCGCTCGCCCGACTCTGCGCTCGCAGTGCACGCTCGGGAGGAATTCGGCATGGACCCCGACGAACTACCGGTGGCCATACAAGCTGCACTGCTCTCGTTCGCCTGTTTCTTTGCCGGTGCCCTGTTGCCCGTGCTGCCGTGGCTCACAGGATCGGGCATCTCGGCGAAACTAGCGTCGGTGTTGATTGGCGTCGTTGTCGCGGCCGGATTAGGTATCGCCGTTGGCAAGTTTGCCGAACGCAACACGCTCTACAGCGCGCTCCGCCAAGTTGCCATCTTGCTCGGCGCCTGCGCAGTCACCTACGGCATCGGCCGACTGCTCCACGTCAGCGTGAGCTAAACCCGTCAGCAAAACCCGCAGGGCTCAGATACCGGGACCGCGTTGGCGATCTGGGGTGATCTGCAAGATGACGCGCTCGCTGGTTATTGCGTTTGCGTAATCACCACCGGTGTATTTACGTGAACAGGCGTCTATGTGGGCCCGTGCTTCGGCCCCGCGAACCTCACCTGTCACCGCACCACGAACCTCGGCGTAGAGGTACGGGTTCTCAGCGTCCCAGATAGCCACGGTCACGCTCGGATTCGCGGTCATCGCCTTGTACTTGGCTCGGTGGACTTCAGTGTTGATCAAGATGTGCTCGTCGTCGGCGTCTATCCACATCACATGTGTTCCGATCGACCCGTTGGCGAGATGGAAACTAATGGTGCCGAAGTTCTTGGCTTTGGCGAAGTCGCGGATTTTTGGATCAAGCATGCGCGCAGTGTACGTGGTCAGATGGAGCACATGACTCAGATGAATGTGCTCGGCACCGGGCTCGAGCCCTGCTCACTCGATCCGATTACGGGTTACTACCGCACAGGCTGCTGCGAGAACCACGGCGACGACCCCGGCATGCACGTGGTCTGTGTCGTCCTGACTGACGCGTTCTTGTCCTTCAGTAAGGACGCTGGAAACGACCTCAGCACACCGATGCCCCAGTTCGGGTTTGCCGGCCTTCACGCCGGCGATCAATGGTGTCTCTGCGCGTCGCGGTGGCAAGAGGCATTCGAAGCTGGTGCCGCACCACAGGTCCGACTCGCCGCCACACATCTGTCGGCACTCGAGTACTGCTCGATGGCCGACCTGCGCGCCCATGCAGTTGATGCAGGCTGAGCTCCGGCTCGCCGTGGCGGCACTACGATCGGATCATGCTGCACGGTAGGGATCTCCTCGAACAAGGTCGAACCGAAGGCGCCGCTCTGGTGCCTCGGCGAAGTTCGTTCTGTCGCGCGAACGACGTCGCCAGCGAAGTTGCCTTCAAGCAACGCGCCAAATCGCAGGGCCGCATTTCCTACCACGCCCACATTGGTCTCAACGACTGGTCGGCCACCGAGCGCGCCCTCATCGAGATTCAGGATTCGCTCGCTGATCGCGGTTTCACGCTCGATCGTTATGGCCTGTGCCTCAGCCGGGCGATGGGTATGCCTCCCGACGCACGCGACGACTTCCCGAAAGAGACCGGCCCGATGATTGCCGACGACGAATGGGTTCGTCTCGGCGAGGCCGCTCCGGTGCAGCCCCACATGGGCGACAACATGATTGGCGCGCCGAACGGCTTGGCCAACACGCTCGCCGCGCTCGCAGCAGGCGCCACCACGATCGGCAACCTCAGTCAGTACTTCACCTACGAGTGGCCCGGCTTCACCGATGTCCAACTCACCGAGGCCACTGTTCGGTCGCTCGGGGCGATGTCTGCCCTGCGTGAACGTGGCGCGCTGATGCACTCGAACCTCGACGACGGCGTCGCGATGCAGTTACCCCACTATGGCGCGTACGTCGGATGGGGAGCGCTCGAACTCCACGTCGCGGAGTCCCTCTGTGGGGTTCGCCTCACCCATGCGTTTGGTGGACTCATTCACCAACCGCTGCATCGTGCGGTGCTGGCGTTGGCCCTCGACAATATTCGCGGTGGCGACTCGGTCGGCTCGATGGTGTACGGCAACACCGTCGACATGGTGCGCGCCAACACCGAACACAACCGCGCCGTGCTCGCTACGTCAGCGCTGGTGGACATCGCCACTCAGCTCCATCGACCAACAGGTCATGCCATCGCGATCACGCCCCTCACGGAGGCGGATCGCATTCCGAGCGCCGCAGAAATCGTGGAGGTGCAGTTGCTCGGCCGCGAGATCGAGCGCGAGGCACGGCGCTCCGGCGATCTCTTCAATTGGGGCCACCTCGACAGCCTCGCTGCCGATGTTGCGACGTACGCCTTCGAATACCGTGACCGGGCCCTGAGCGTGTTCGCCAACGACGGCGTCGATCTCACCGACCCCGCAGCACTGTTGTTGGCAATGCGTCGTGTCGGCCCCGCAAAGTTGTTCGATCGCGTCAACCTCGCCGCCCCCACACAGGTGGCTCGGCTCGAGACCTGGAAATCGGGGCTGATGACCGGCTTCGTCGAGCGTGTCTCGCGGTCACTCCCTCGACTCGATGGTAAACGCGTCGTGCTCGCAGTGCTCGAGGTGCACGACGTCGTGCGCGATGCACTCGCCCGTGCTCTGCCTAGATCGGGATGCGAAGTGATCATCTTGCCCGCCGACTCAACGCCCGAAAGTATCGCTCGTGCTGCTTCCGACGAAGACGCAGATGCCGTGGTGATGGGCGTCTACAACGGGGCGGCGCTCACGATCGCAGCTCGCCTCAAGGCGGCGCTCACGAAAGAAGAATGGGCCGGAACGATTGTGTTCGGCGGCCTCCTCAACGAAGACGAAGGCGGCGAGCTACCCGTCGACGCAACCGAGCGCATCGAGGCACTCGGTATCCACACGGTGATGGAAATCGAAGAGCTCGGCGCTCTGTTGGTCTGACATCATCAGCGATCCCCGCCACGTTGTAACCGCGAGCCGCTACATGAAGCGTTGCAGTTCGAAAACGACAAAGCTCGCCTCCAGGGGTTGGAACCCGGGGCGAGCTTGTCTGTTTCACATCACTGGTTGTGTAGTCGATCGATGCGGCGAGAGTCGAGGGCTGACTCAACGGCAGTCTCGAAGACCAACGCTCAGAGGTGTGTCACGGCTTTGTCCCGCCGCCCTTGTTCGCGCCGCCCTTGTCGTC
>JAYTWP010000494.1:0-2948 GCA_043743395.1 Actinomycetota bacterium
AGCCGTTCACGCGGCAACTCTGCAACGATCTCCTCGACGAGTTGGCCGGCAAAGAGGTCGCCGACGCCGCGATCGATTACGCGCAGCACATTCCGCTGCGTGTCATCGCCAAGATGCTCGGCTTCCCGGCGCAAGACGCCGATTACTTCCGCCACGTGATCCACCTCATTCTCGAAGAAGGCATCACTCTTGCCGAGGAAGACGACGAACGTTTCGCTGAGCAGCAGGCCATCGACGGCTACTTCGATCGCCAAATTGCCGATCACGTCGCAAATCCGCGCGACGATCTCACGACGTTCCTGCTCGAGGCCGAACTCGACGGCAACAAGCTCATCCACGAGCATGTTCGCGGCACAATGCTGCTCATCCTCGTTGCCGGAATCGACACCACATGGTCGGCGATTGGCTCATCACTGTGGCACCTCGCTCAGCATCCCGAGGACCTCAAGCGTCTCGTCGCCGAGCCGGAACTGATGCCGTTCGCGATCGAGGAAATGCTGCGCGCGTATGCACCTGTCACGATGGCACGCATGGTCGCGAAGGACTTCGAAATGGGTGGCTGCCCGATGAAGGAGGGCGACTGGGTGTTGCTGCCGTTCCCCGCCGCCAACCGCGACCCCAAGTTCTTCGACCGGGCCGATGAGGTCATCATCGACCGCGAAGAGAACCGTCACGCCGCGTTCGGCCTCGGCATCCACCGTTGCCTCGGCTCAAACCTCGCGCGCATGGAGTTGAGTGTCGCCGTCGAGGAGTGGGTGAAGCGTTACCCCACATTCGAGCTCGCGGATCCCAAGGGCATCGCCGCACCAGTCACATGGGCCGCGGGCCAAGTTCGGGGACCGCGCAGTATTCCGGTACGCCTGCCGATCTGAGACCGTCAGACCGCTTACAGTGTTCCAAGTACTGGTTGGGCGAGGCGCAGGTTTTGCGCGAAGCCGACCTCGGTGGGTAAGAAACCATTGCGGTCCGGCCATAGCAATTGCACCATGTCGAACTGAGCCCCGCGATACCACGCATTGGCCGTGGCGAAGAGGTGGCCATGCTCGGCCAACCCCACCGGCGCGAACACGCAACGCAGTTCGTTGTCGAGCAAACCGAGTAGTTCGACGCCGAGCGGAATCTCGGTGCCGCCCTGGAGCATGTCGACCACAAGACGTAGCAAGCCGCTCGCCGCAGCTGACGTGAGGCCACAGATCACTATCTCAGCGAAACCAGTGAGCGCTGGCAGACCAATCGTGTAGCTGTAGCCGGGCGTCGGCGGCGTGACGTCGGGGTCCGCTGGAACTGGCTCGAGCGCCCATCCGGAGGTCTCGATCATCCACTCGATCTTGTCCGCATGCGGGATGTGGAAGTTCGGCAGCTCTGCGCTCACGTGCTTCTCCCCCACGAGGTCAGCGTCATCTCAGATCAACGACTCGCTCTCGAGATCGAGCGCATGTTGCAGATGTCGCGTTGCCATTGCCGCGAACATAGCCTCGCTGCGCTCTGTGCCTCCGACGATCTGCGACGCGATCACCGCCATGACAACACCCGCAAAGGCCTCACGGCGATACTGGTGCCACGCCCAGTCGAAGTCGAGGTCGACGTCGTAGTCGGTCGTCAAGGCGTGGACGTATTCGGCGACCAGCCCCTGCTCGATGAGAGCACGTTCGGCGGGGAGCGGCCCTGCACCGAGAAAATACGACACGTCGGCGAGCGCTGGTCCGTGGCCGGGCGACTGCCAATCCACCGTCGCGATCGTGGATCCTCCGTCCGGTGTAGCGAACATGAGATTGTCGAGCCGATAGTCGCCGTGAGTGACCGTGAGTGGCGAGTTTCGACCATCGACCCACTCGGCGATACGCGCGCCGAAGCGATGCACGAGCGCTGTCGCCGGCTCGGAGAGATACTTGCCGTATGTCGCAATGAAGCCGGGAAAGAGCATCGCCCACATTCCGGCGAGCATGGCCGTGTCGTCGGGACCCGTGCGTCGGCTCAGCCATTCAATGTCGTGCAGAGTGTCATCGTCCCAACGCGGCCCGTGCAGTCGAGCGAGTTCGAGCACGGCTGTACGCGCGTGCTCGATGCTGCAGCCTTGGATCTGATCGCCCTGGGCGGCCGGCGCAAGGTCTTCGAGCACGATCACGAAATCGCCGTCGGCCGAATTCCATTCGGCGTAGTAACAGCGTGGGACTCGAATGTCGACCGTTGGGGCAACCTCGTTGTAGAACTTCACCTCGCGCTCGTAGTTACGCAGTGCCATGCCGGTGGCGCGACTGGTTTCATCGGGAGAAGGCAGCTTGACCACAACGCTGTTGGGCACACCTGCGGGCAGATCACCCTCGTCCGCGCGTAGTGACAAGCGCAAATTCATGCCCACCAGTCCGTCACCGATGCGTTGAGTTTCAGTGATGTGCACCATGGTCTCGAACACCGTCGAGAGCCACTCCCCAGTTACTTGCTCAGGTCCCACGGTGAGGCACGGTAGCGTCCTCAGATGTGACTGGGACATACGAGAGCACCATTCGCGATCACGTCGATCGAGTCAAGACGGACGGATACATCATCATCGAGAACGCGTTCTCGCCTGACCTGGCCGACGAACTGGTCAACGACCTCGCCCGCCTCGAACACAAACACAACATCGTTCCCGCTGCCAACGGCTTTGAGGGCTACAAGACTTGGCGCATCTACAACCTGCTCGCGCTCGGGCGATTGTACGAACAGATCCCGGTGCACCCAATTGTCCTGCCGATCATGCATCAGATGCTTGGCGACGGATGCCTTGTGAGCAGCCTGTCTTCAATCTGTATCGGCTCCGACGAAATCGCCCAACCAATTCATGCCGACGATCAACTGTTGCCGCTGCCAAAGCCACACATCGCCACAATCGCGAACAGCATGTGGGCACTCACCGACTTCACTGAGGCAAATGGGGCAACGCGGATCATCCCCGGATCGCACCTCGC
>JAYTWP010000495.1:0-1741 GCA_043743395.1 Actinomycetota bacterium
TCGCCGGTCATTCGCTACGGTGCATCCCATGACCGGCCTGCCCGAACTACGCGCGCAAATCGATGAGCTGGATCGCCAACTCGTGCAGGTCCTCGCTGATCGTCTCGCAGTCTGCAAAGCCGTTGCTGCTGTCAAAGAGGGCTCCGATACTCCGGTGATCCAGCCGGCACGCGTCCGCGATGTCATTACGAGCCGACGCCAGTGGGCGATCGATGCAGGAGTCGACCCCGACTTCGCGGAGCAGGTCTTTCGCGTGGTCCTCGCTGAGACTCATCGAATAGAGGTCGCAGGTACTCGACCCGATGCTGCTCCAGACAAGTCAGCAGCTCCCGAAAGCACACGGTCTGCACTCGACACCGTGGCTACCCGGATCGATCATGTCGTCGTTGCAGTCGTCGACCTCGATGCAGCTGAGACGACCTTCACCGAACGACTCGGCTTTCACCGTCTCCGCTCCAGCGATGACGACACACCGGGCATTCGTGTCGTGGCTGCGGGCGGGGTGACGATGGTGCTCGTCGGTCCCCAGGCGAGCCCCGCCGTGACGGCCTACCTCGAACGCCATGGCAGTGGAATTCAGCACTTGGCAATCGACGTCCTCAATGCCGGATACGCGCGTGCAGCACTCGCCGCTGTGGATGCACCACTGCTCACAGAAATCGTGGTCGATGCCAACGGCCATGAGCAGTTCTTCACCTTGCGCGATCCCAGCATCGGGGTGCAGCTCGGCTTCATCTCGCGCACCGGCCACCGCGTGGGTATCGGTGCGGCGAACGTGCTCGCTCTGTTCGAGGCACTTGCCGAGCGCGACTGAGGCAATTGGCGGTCCGATGCCGCCCGACAAAGCTCACCCGATACATTTAATGCCCATGTCTGCCAAGCCCTTCGCGGCCCTCACACTCGCTGCCTCTCTCATCGTGGTTTCGTGCAGTAGTAGCTCGAACACGCCAAAGAGTTCGGCCTCGGACAGTCAAGTCACCACAACACAGGCGGCCGTTGGCGAAGCAGTCGAGGCGGGCAAGCCCTTCCCAGCTGCCCGTTGCGAGGCAAACAAGGCTGCTGGCTCCATCACCTATCTCTCCAGCTTCGACTTCGCAGCGTCGGCGAGCATCGTTGACGTCCTCGTCGCCAAGCAGAAGGGCTACTTCGACGCACTGTGCCTCACGGTCAATGTCAAGGCCAGCTTCTCTACGGCCAACTATCCACTCATCGCAGGGGATCAGGCGCAGTTCAGCAGCGGCGGCTCGTTCAGCGAGCTCGCCAGCTTTGCCACCGATAATGCCGGAGCCGACGTCGTCGCCCTCGCGGTCGAAGGCAGAACAGCCATCGACGCGCTCATCGTCAAAGAGGGCAAGGCCACCCAGCTCAGCGATCTCAAGGGAACCACCATCGGCGTCAAGGGCAAGATCACCCCGAGCGTGCAGGCCATGCTCGCGAAGGCCGGTCTCAACGAAGGCACTGACTACCAAACAGTTCCAGTCGATGGCTTTGACCCACTCGTGCATATCGCGCTTCCTACTATCGTCGGCTTCCCCGGCTACAAGAGCAACGAGGTCGGCATCCTTGATCGGGCCAAGATCAAGTACACCCTCTTCGACCCATCGACTGACGGCATTCCCGGCAGTTTCGGTGTCGTCTACACCAACCGCGCATTCATGAAGGCGCACCCAACCGCAGCGCAGGATTTCATGCGCGCGACGATGCTCGGCCTCGCCGACGCAATCGCCGATCCGGCAGCCGC
>JAYTWP010000496.1:0-4745 GCA_043743395.1 Actinomycetota bacterium
TCGCTGCTCGGCAATAGCCAAGGGGGCATTCTTGGCGGCGCCGCGTCCGCAGTCTCGACGGAATGGACCAACGTCGTACTCGGTGTGCCGGGTATCGACTACTCGTTGTTGCTTCCACGCTCCTCCGATTGGCCCGAGTTCGAATCGGTGTTCAACGTGGCGTACACAGGCGACATCGATCGCTTGTTGACGTTGCAGCTCGCGCAGCTGCTGTGGGACCGGGGTGAAAATGACGGCTACGTCCAGCACCTCACGCACGACACCTATGCAGGAATCACCGCCAAGACAGTGCTGATGATCGGCGCCTTTGGCGATCATCAAGTCGCGAATGTGTCCACCGACATGCTCGCCCGCACGATTCATGCGGGCGTGCACTCCCCCGGTCTGCGGCCCGGACGAAGCAAGGACGAGGAACCGTTCTTCGGCATCACGCCGATCACCGACACAACCGTGAATGGATCGATTCTGGTGCCCTGGGACTACGGTAACCCAGCGCCCCCAACGGTGAATTTGCCACCGACGGAACCCGAATATGGCGAGGATCCGCACGGCAAGGGCTCGAGCGAGCCACGTGTGATTCAGTCGGCGTTGACGTTCCTGCTCACCGGCGTGATCACCGTGCCGTGCAACGGACCCTGCGTGAGCGACCGCGTGCCCTGACTCAGCCAGCAGTACCGTCGGCTTCTTTGGCCAGACGAACCGCTTCGACCAACTCGCTCACGGGTCGGTACGTGAGACCAGCGATCGCGCGATGCGCATATCGCACGACGCCACTTGCGTCGATTACGAACACGCTGCGCCGCGGAAAGCCAAGTGGTCCAAGGGTGCCATATGCGGACGCAACTGCTTTATCGGGGTCGGCCAACAAAGGGAACTTGAAGCCGTACTTGCTACTGAACTTGTCGTGGCTCGGCACGTTCTGCGCAGAGATCGCGAGAACCTGAGCGCCGACATCGGCAAATTGTTCGAACTCGTTGTTGTACGAGTTCAACTGTTTGGTGCACACAGGCGTGTCGTCACCCGGATAGAACACGAGCACCACTGGCTTGCCCCGATACGACGCCAAGGAGTAGCTGGTCGAACCGGTGCCGTCCAGCGTGAAGTCGGGAGCCTGATCTCCTATCGCAACGCTCATGTGCTCACAGCCTCCATCAACTCATCTGAAATGTCGAAATTGCTGAACACGTCTTGAACGTCGTCGTTGTCCTCGAAGGCGTCCATAATCCGCAGGATGTTTTTCGCATCGCCAACATCGGTGACCTCGATCGTCACCGATGAAACCATTGTACTCTCGGCCGACTTCACGGGTACGCCCGCAGCTTCAAGTGCTGCCTGCAGGTCGTAGACGTGGTTCGGAGTACATGTGACGCGCCAATCGTCGCCATCGGCAGTGACGTCGTCTGCGCCGGCATCGAGCGCGGCCATCATCACATCGTCCTCACTGACCGAGCCATCGACCACGATCACGCCCTTGCGGCTGAACTGCCAGCCAACCGCACCAGGTTCGGCCAAGCTGCCCCCGAGCTTGGAGAAGATGTTGCGCACGTCTGAACCTGTGCGGTTGCGGTTGTCGGTGAGTGTGTCGACCAGAATCGCGACGCCCCCTGGCGCATACCCCTCGTACATGATCGCCTCGTATGTGCCACCGTCGTCGGCGCCGGTGCCGCGCTTGATTGCGCGGTCGATCGCATCGTTGGTCATCTGCCCAGCTTTGGCCTTTTGAATGGCGGTACGAAGCGCCGCGTTGCTCGAAGGATCACCGCCACCCTCGCGTGCGGCCACTTCGAGAATACGTGCGATCTTGTTGAACAACTTGCCGCGCGCTTTGTCCTTGGCACCTTTCTGGTGCTTGATTGTTGCCCATTTCGAATGACCGGACACGGTTAAACCTCCTGAAGGAACAGCGAGTGGAGACGATAGTCGGGGGTGAGCTCGGGGTGAAACGACGCTACGAAGATCGGACCCTGTCGCGCCAACACGGGTACCCCTGCAAGCTCTGCAATGACCTCCACGCCGGCACCGACTCGTTCAACCTTTGGAGCTCGGATGAACACCGCGTGGAAGGGATGGTCGAGCGACGTGACGTCGATGTCAGCTTCGAAGCTGTCCACCTGACGTCCATATCCGTTGCGGCGCACGGTGATGTCGATGGCTGCGAAGCTGAGTTGATCGGGGCGGCCATCGAGCACTTCGGTCGAGAGCAGGATCATGCCAGCGCAGGTCCCGAACACGGCGAGTCCCTCGGCGAGACGTTCAGCGATGTGATCAAAGAGCCCGGATGTGCCAAGCAAACGAGACATGGTGGTGCTCTCACCGCCTGGCATCACGAGGGCGTCGACACCAAGCAGATCTGTTGGCGCCCGGACTTGGCGGGTGCGCGCCCCGCAGTCAGCGAGGGCGGCTTCGTGAGCCGCAAAGGCTCCTTGGAGCGCAAGTACTCCCACCAGCACCCGGGGGCTCCGAACTATAAAGGCTCACCGATACTCCACTTCGTCAACACTGGCACCGACGCGCTACCAGCCGCGCTCGGCGAAGCGCTGGTTGATTTCGTCCATGCCGATGCCGGTCATCGGGGCACCAAGGCCGCGGCTGACTTTGGCGAGAATGTTCGCATCGCGGAAGTGGGTAGTGGCTTCCACGATTGCCTTCGCGCGAGGCGAGGGGTCGTCGCTCTTGAAGATGCCCGAGCCAACGAACACCGCCTCTGCACCGAGTTGCATCGCGAGCGCAGCATCGGCCGGCGTGGCGATGCCACCGGCGCAGAACATCGGTACAGGCAGCCAGCCGGTCTCAGCGATCTCTTGCACGAGGGGCAGCGGGGCCTGCAACTGTTTGGCCCATTCGAACAGCTCGGCGGAGTCGGCTTGGGTGATCTTGCGCATGTCGCCGATGATCGAGCGAAGGTGTCGCACGGCTTCGACAATGTTGCCAGTTCCGGCTTCGCCCTTCGAGCGAATCATGCACGCACCCTCGGAGATGCGCCGCAGGGCCTCGCCCAGATTCGTGGCACCGCACACGAATGGCACGGTGAACTTGTATTTGTCGATGTGGTGCGTCTCATCGGCGGGCGTGAGCACTTCGCTCTCATCGATGAAGTCGACGCCGAGTGCCTCCAGGATCTGCGCCTCGACAAAGTGGCCGATGCGTACCTTGGCCATCACGGGGATGGACACCATGGCTTGAATGCCTTCGATCATCTCTGGGTCACTCATTCGCGACACCCCGCCGTCACGGCGAATGTCGGCGGGTACTCGCTCGAGTGCCATCACTGCACAAGCACCCGCATCTTCGGCGATCTTGGCCTGCTCGGGTGTGACCACATCCATGATCACACCACCCTTCAACATCTCGGCCAAACCGCGCTTAACGGGGTATGTACCAGTCGCGCGCGTCGTGGAGGACTCTGGTGTAGTCATGTCTCCATCGTACCGACCGAGCCCCCAACTCGACGACTGGATTTCGGCAAGACGAAGACGAAGGCGACGACTTAGGGGAACGCCACCTTGCTGGGGTCGGTGCCTGCTGGTACTGGTGCTGCCATACCGACGCGTGCCAATTCGACGAAGGTCCGCCCAGGCGTGAGGCCAATGACGATGCCCGAAGAATCCTTGAGCGTGAATGGCTTCAGCCGATCGGCGCGAGTCCAGGTGACCTTCACCGCGACACCCGCCGTGAACACCCATCCTTCGCCCTTACCAATGGTTTGTGCTTCAGGGCTGTTCGGGTCTGCCGGGCTCGGCTTGTAGCCGACGTACAGCACGACCACGTTGTGCGTCGATACCTGAGCATTGGCGATGGCGTCATTGTGCGCCTTGCCATCGGTGGACCTGAGGAACAAGCTCTTGGATGCATCCCATCGCCAGCCCGCCTTGACGCCATCCATCGAGACGTTGACCCCGGCAATGGAGTCGCCCGATGGCGATACGCCGGCCGCGCGATAGGTGAACTGTGCTGGCGGTGGGCTTGCGTCGCGGGGCGCAAGGGCGAACAACGAATCGGTCGTCGAATAGAGGTCGTGCGGGCCGACGTGACCCTTCGCCCGGAAGAACACTTTTTGCTGTTGAGCGCTGAGCTGACGAAGATCACTCGCCTGAATCGCGTCTGTGACTCTGTTGTTGCCTCCACTCCATGCGAACAAGGGCTTGTTGAACGAACCCAACAGAGCGATGTCCTGCGTGCGACCCGAGCGGATCGGGCCCACAGGATTCGATTTGCCACTCTGGAACACGGCGGCGAAGCGGGTCAGTTGCTCGACGTTTTCTTCGAAGACGATGTCGGCTTCGTTGAGTCCGCTCTGTGGACGCGCCAACGGATGGTTGTCGATCTTGACCACGAGTGCAGGCTTGGCGGCCACGGCGGGGTCCGTGATTGCGAGACCCGTGAGCGGCATCGTTGGTGTGGACGGCACCGTGATGGTGTCGACTACTTCTGTGGTGAGCGTGGAGGGCACCGTGTCGGGGGCGACAGTGTCCGGAGCGGCCGTCACAGGCGGTGCGCTGGAGGAGGTCGACGAGCTGGTGCCGCTGCATGCAGAGAGCACCAGACCGATGAACACGAGCACGGCTGGACCTGAGCGAAGGCGACGTTGGGTGGATCTCATGTTCACAGCTCCCTGAGCAATTCGATCCGCTCCTCTAGCGGCGGATGGGTATCAAACATTTTGTGGATACGACCAAACTTGCCCTCGTCGGCCACGCCGGACATGGGCTGCTCGATCCACATGTGTGCCGTAGCCGTTGATGCTG
>JAYTWP010000497.1:0-1777 GCA_043743395.1 Actinomycetota bacterium
TTGGCCGACTCGACCCGTCTGACGAACTCGTTCCCTGGACGGTAACCCTGGAACTGCCGTTCTACGCCGAGGACGGCGGAACGACCGAACCAATCGTGATCGCGACGGCCACATACTTCTCGTTCGACATCCTCGACAGCAGTTGGGATCCGAACGACGTCCTCGACGCACACTCGGCCGACACAGCCGTCTATCGCAACCTGTTCGACTCCGAAGGCAACCTCCTCGATGAGCTGCCCTTCGGAGCGGGCGGTTCACGACTCGTCATCATGGACCGCGTGTCGGTCGATCGGGATTGGCGCGGTCAGCGGTTTGGCCCCTTCCTTGCGGCGCGAGCCCTTCGCCACCTCAGCGGCGACGACGCCATAGCGGCCTGCTACCCGTCTCCGTTCGAACTCACGCTCGACCAACCCGACCACGAACGCAAACAGGCTCGCCTCGGCCGAACCTGGGAACACCTGGGCTTCCGGCACTACCGGGACGGCGTCTTCGTCTGCGATCCCGCCGCTGGCGAACTCGACAGCGCTCTCGACGAACTAACCAAAGTCGTGCTCGGGTAGACATCGACATGGAGCGGGCGTCAAGATATGTTGATGAAATGGACCCGGTCAGCCTGTCGAGCGCACGCAAGCACGGCGTCGTCGACGGTGACATGCTCCACGCCTACCACCACCCAGTCAGAGTCTTCGCGCTCAACGACCTCACAATGCTCATCAGCGCCGACGAAGCCGGTCGTGTCCTCGAGGTCGGCGTCGCGAGTGCCGAAGGTTTCGAGTTCATCGTTCACGCCATGTCAGCCAGACCCAAGTTCCTGAGGTGATCAAGATGCCACGCTCCATCCAAGAGATTCTCGACCACGCCGACGAGCTCGCTCGCCGCTTCGAGGACTACGACCCTTCGGACAACGACGAACGCCCCGTCGCCGAGTATGTGCTCCAGCGCGCGGTCGTCGAACGCGCCCGAAGCGAACGTCAGATCCGCGTCGCCGTCGAAGCAGCACGCACCGAGGGGCTCCCCTGGAGCCGAATCGGAGCCCTCCTCGGCACCTCAGCTCAAGCGGCCCAGCAGCGCTACGGTTCGCTCGCCGAATCGGCCTGAGATCGGGTATCGCGGACCACGCTGAGCTGACAGCGCGGGCCGACGTTTGCACAGCGACCCGTTGCACAAGCCAACACGAAGCACGATAGACACACCGGCAATCGACAACTGGGCCAATCGATTCTCGGTTTAGGAAACCGACGCTCAGAACTTGTGTTCGGCCAGGTCAGAGGGCATGGCGATGCGTGCTGGACTAGGGTCATCCCACAACCTTCCCAAAACTGCGGGCTACTCGCGGTCAATGACGGTGAGATGGCTGGAGGTGATGTCTGATGGTCCGGCCGATGCAAGTCGTGAAGATCTACGGGGTCCAGGATCGGCTTTCGACGACGCAGGCAAAGCTGCCCTGGGTAGTCCGCTACACCATCGACGGCCACCACCGCAGCAAGTCGTTCCGCACGCGGATCGAAGCGGACCGCTACCGCGGGCGCCTGTTCCAAGCGGTGCAGAACGGCGGACGATTCGACGAGACCAGCGGTGAGCCCTACGCATGGCAGACACCGCTCGCCGATCTCCGTGTGCATGAGTGGGCGCGACGTTGGCTCACTGAGCAGTGGGCGGAGTGGCAACCACGCACCCGGACCTCCGCAATCGAGGCACTCGCCCGGTTCACCACCATCGCCATCCATGCCGGCACGAAACCTCCCGCCGAGCTACGCGTCTACCTGTACACGGCCCT
>JAYTWP010000498.1:0-2576 GCA_043743395.1 Actinomycetota bacterium
GGCGCCGACCGGCAATGGGCGCGCCGAGGCCCTGGCACAGACGCTGTGGGGCGCGTATCACTCGTTCATCGTTGAGTCCCCGCCATGACACCCGGCCACACCGCGCCGTCGGCGCCCCGGCGCGTGCCGTTCGAACTCACCATGCCCTTGCCAACAGGACGCACCGTGCTCGAGGCAAGTGCTGGGACAGGCAAGACCTACTCGCTCACGGCACTCATCGTGCGCTACATCGCCGAAAGCAATGTTGCGGTCGATCAGTTACTGGTCGTCACATTCACACGCGCTGCCGCCAATGAGCTGAGAGATCGCGCCCGCGCCGCGCTCACGCTCGCCTCTCAATTTCTCGAGACGCGAACCGGCCCCGAGGAGACCACGTCCTGGATGAGTGCACTCGCCGGCGATGGCGTCACAGACCTCGAACGCGAACAGCGCTGGCGACGCGTGCTCGACGCCATCGCACGTTTTGATGATCTCACGATCACCACGATCCACGGGTTCTGCCAACAGGCGATCACACAGCTCGGATTGCGTGCGTCGG
The DNA here is from genome assembly GCA_043743395.1 of Actinomycetota bacterium. Classification (GTDB taxonomy): domain Bacteria; phylum Actinomycetota; class Acidimicrobiia; order Acidimicrobiales; family Ilumatobacteraceae; genus WLMZ01. The sequence continues at coordinate 539 of JAYTWP010000498.1, forward strand.
GCAACCCACACGCCGTCTTGGTCGAAAACACCAACAACATTGTCGCCGAAGTGTGTCGCGACGTCATCATCACCCAGCTCGCCGAAGATCCACTCCGGTTGTCGCCATCGGCCTCGGCAGACAAGGTGCTCGGCCCGCGCCAAGTCGAGGCACAACTCATCGCCGCGGTCAACACCGTGCTCTCCAATCCTGGCGCGGTACTGGTGCCCTCGGCATCGATAACCATGACGAGCGACCCCGCCACCGAAGCACTAGCGCAGCGCTGGTCCCAGCTCGTGGCCGATACGTGTGTGGCAGTACAACAACGCCAGCAAGCGCGTGGCGAGATCGGTTACGACGCAAGCATCTCGGGCCTGCGCGACGCGCTGACAGATCCTGATCGCGGTCCCGTCGTTGCAGAGCAACTCGCGCAGCGGTATGCGGTCGTACTTGTCGACGAGTTTCAGGACACCGACCGGGTGCAGTGGCAGGTCTTCAAGACCGCATTCGCCAGTCGCGTCCTCGTCACCGTTGGAGATCCCAAGCAAGCCATCTACCGCTTCCGTGGGGCCGACGTTCATGCATACCTCAACGCGGCGGACGAACCCGTTGTATACAGCCTAGCCACCAACCATCGCTCCGACCAGCAGCTCCTCGGTGGCCTCGAACACTTGCTGAATGGTGCCCAGCTCGGCGATCCGCGCATCCAGTTCCTGCCGGTCAAGGCCGCAGAACGAGCGCCTTTCAACGCACTCGGTGCCGAAGCGCCCATCCAGTTGCGGGCCATCACGCCGCACGCTTCATTGTTCACCTCGAAATCGCAGACAGTGGCGATGCCCAAGGCGCGCCAACTGATTCTCAGTGATCTCGTTGCGCGAGTCATCCAGTTGCTCGACCACAACAGCATCACAACCCCGACCAACGCCCTGTCGAGCGATCGCGCGAATGATGGCATCGTCACACGGCGAATTCAGCCCGGCGATATTGCGATCCTCGTCCCTACACATAGTGAAGCCGATGCAGTTGCGACCACGTTGCGGCGCAGCGGCATTCCGGCGGTCCGCACCCGCACTGGCTCGGTGCTCAAGACAACAGCCGTGTTGCAGTGGCGCCTCTTACTCACTGCGTTGGCACGTCCATTTCACGCGCCTTCGGTACGCGGCGCAGCGTTGGGTTGGTTCCTCCAAACCGATCCGTCAGCGCTGTGTGGCGACCACGCTGACACGGTCCTTGCCGACCTTCAAGAACGCGTTGCCACGATGGCACAACGGCTCCATCGCGTCGGATTGGCATCGTTCTACGACGAAGAAAAATCTGGATCAGGACTTCTACAGACCCTGCTCGCCCTCGACGAAGGAGAGCGCCACCTCACCGATCTCGATCACGTCGCAGAGCTCCTCACCGGTGTACTTCCAGCTGGCAGCGAGCCCGGCCAGACGCTGCGAATCCTCGATGAGCTGGTCGCCAATGACGACGACCGAAGCGAGGCGACCATGCGCCGAATCGACTCAGATGCCCTTGCTGTGCAGATCACCACGATTCACTCGGCAAAGGGACTCGAATATCCGATTGTGCTGTTGCCGTTCGGGTTCAAGAAGGCTCGGGGTGTCAGCAAGCCGCTCACGTACACCGGCCCCACGGACTTGCGCACCATCGATGTCGCTTCCCTTGTGCCGTGGGACGAAGGCCCCCTCGATCCTTCGGACAAGGCCAGCGCCCGCGATCAGAAGGCGCGCGAGCGTCAGGCCCGTGCCGATGTAGACGGCGACGAACTGCGGCTGCTCTATGTTGCCCTCACCCGCGCCAAGCATCGGCTCGAGGTGTGGTGGGCATCTACCGACGGCGCGAGCAGCTCGGCACTCGCACGCGTTCTGCTCGACCGCGATGGCGGCGATCCCATTCAGAATTCGCGTCTCCATCTCGTGGTTGGCCCGCGAGGGGGTGTCAGCACAGACAAACCGGCCTTCGTCCAGATGGACCCAAACGCCATCATCGCCGAGCTGCACCGCCTCGCGATTTCGAGCAAGGGCAGTATCAGCCTCACTGAGTTGCCGCATCA
>JAYTWP010000499.1:0-6280 GCA_043743395.1 Actinomycetota bacterium
GGGTGGCTACGGTCACTTTCATGCTCAGCAGCTACGACGACTTTCCAATTCACCAAGCCTGTGTGCCCATCGCGCATTCGGCCACCCCGGACGCGAATCACTATGACCGCTACTTCTTCAACGGCTACACCGCCGACGGCTCGGTGTACTTCGGGCTGGCGATGGGCCTGTACCCGAATCGGCACGTGATGGACGCGGCATTCAGCGTCGTTCGTCACAGCGAACAGATCAGTGTGTTCGCCTCGGCCCGCGCCGCTACGGATCGCCGCGACGCGACGACGGTTGGCCCCATTCGCGTCGAAGTGGTCGAACCACTGCACATCCTGCGTTTACATGTCGATGCACCCGACCAGGCGTTGCGCGCCGAACTCACCTTCACCTCGTCGTCGGAGGCAATCGAAGAACCACACTTCTTTCAACGTGTGGGGGTGCGCACGTTGTTCGACTACACACGGCTCACCCAGTTCGGTACATGGTCCGGTTGGATCGAGGTCGACGGCACCCACATCGACATCACTCAACTCAGCGTCACCGGGTCGCGCGATCGTTCATGGGGGGTACGCCCGGTCGGCGAGCCCGCCGCACTCGGCGCACCAGTGGGCTGGCCCCAGTTCTTCTGGTTGTGGGCTCCTGTCAACTTCGCCGACTTCTCTACGCACTTCGATGTCAACGAATACGGCGATGGCCGCCGCTGGCACGAGGTCGGCGCCATCGCCCCGAACGGAGCAGCGGCGGAGATGATGCGCACGGTCGACTACCGCATTACGTGGCAGCCAGGTACCCGTTGGGCGACATCATTCGAGTACGACCTCGTGTCATGGTCGGGCAAGGTCGCCACGATCACGCTCGAACCGATCTACCACTTCCAGATGCGCGGTATCGGCTACGGGCATCCCGAGTACGGCCACGGCTACTGGCGCGGCGAGTCGGTTGTGCATGGCGAGCGAATTCAACTGCCGGTCGCGACTCCCCTTGCGCGCGAACACGTGCACGTGCAGACGCTGTGTCGAGCTACTTACCGTGATCAGGATGGCAACACCGCAGAGGGCACAGGCATCCTCGAACAGCTCTGTGTCGGCGACCATCCCACCGGGTTGCGCGGCATTCTCGATGGCTACCAGCCTTCGTGAGCATCGCCGTTAGGTGTGGCGCACCGTCATCCCACCGTCCACCGGAATGATCGCACCATTGACGAAGCTCGACGCAGGTAGGCACAGATTCAATGTCATGTGCGCAACCTCCTCGGGATCGCCATACCGACGCAACGGAACGCGTCGTTTGGCGTAGGTAGCTTTGGTCGCAGCTTCGATTCCCGAGGTCATGCCCGTGTTGATCGGCCCCGGACAGATGCAGTTCACGTTGATCCCATGTCGGCCGAGTTCTACAGCGAAGCTCTTGGTGAGTCCCACGACGCCCGCCTTTGAGGCGGCGTAGGCGGCAAGGCCAGCTGTCGTGACGATCGACTCGGTGGACGCGATGTTCACGACGCGTCCGGCGCCACTCGCCTGAAGGTGCGGGAGGCACAGCCTGATGATGCGCGCGTGCGCGGTGAGGTTCACTTCCAGCGTTGTCGCCCAGTTGGACTCGAAGGAATCGTCGTCCTGGAATGCGGACGTGACCATCGAGACGCCAGCATTGTTGATGACGATGTCGATACCGCCAAACGCAGCGACGACAGCGCTCACCATCGTCTTCAGCGCGTCGTGGTTGGCGACATCAGTGACGATGCCCATCGCCGCATCGGGTCCATGTGCGGCGGTGATCTCATCGACCACAGCCTGCACGCGCAACTCACCGAGATCGACGACCGCCACACGAGCACCCTCGTCGGCAAAGAGGTGCGCCGTTGCCCGCCCCATGCCAGACGCGGCACCGGTCACGATCGCGCGCTTTCCTGCGATCGAGCGCGACAGCGCTGTGAGGCGCGCCATGCCTACTCGCTTTCGGGTATCGGGAAATGGATACCGGGAATACCTGTCTTCCAATGCTCGAACTCGTTCGGCACGAGGCCTGGGTACGGCTGGCCGGACTGCGGAAAATCCTTGTTCCACGAGAAGTGGCTCGGCTCGATCTGCCAGGCACCGCGACTGGCTTCCCAACCGCCATCCACGAAGAGCGTGTGGCCGGTGACATAGCTGGCCGCCTCGCTCGCGAGGAACAACAGGGGTCCGCGTAGATCGCTTTCTGGGTCGCCGAGGCGACGCATTGGAGTCCGGCTCTCGATCCATGGCGCCATGCCGAGCATGTCGAACAGCGGCCGGGTCATCTCGGTCACGAAGTAGGCAGGTGCGATCGCATTGACCCGTACGTTTCGATCGGCCCACTCGACCGCGAGGTGCTTGGTCATCTGCAGCACAGCGCCCTTTGCGGCCACGTACCACGGGTTGACGAACTCGCTGCCACCACTACCGAGTATGGACGAGATGTTGATGATTGAGCCACTGCCGCGCTCGAGCATGTGCGGGGCGCACTCGCGCATGAACGCCCAGACACCGAACAGGTCGACATCGACCACACGCCGAAATGTCTCGTGGTCGCTGTGCTCGCTAGGTAGTCCGCGCAAGTCAGTGATGCCTGCGTTGTTCACCAAGATGTCGATTCGGCCGTGCTCTTGAAGGGTCTCTTGGACGACCCGCAGTACGTCGTCCTCGTTCGTGACGTCGCCAGCATGACACGTGACCTTGCGCCCGTGCCGCTCGCGAAGGCCCTTCGCGTTGTCTTCGAGGAGCTCGGCGCTACGCGCGGTGAGCGACACCTCAGCGCCATTCTCCGCGAGGACATCACTGAAGGTGAGACCAAGGCCCATCGAGCCTCCGGTCACCAACGCGACTTTGCCTGTGAGATCGAACATACCCATAGCTTCTCCTTACCCCGAGCTTGCCTGTGTCGCACGACGCTAGAGCACAGGGACATGGCAATGACGCAGCGAAGCTCACACTGACTTGTAGCGTTGAACGCAGTGAAGAAGCAGACGGTCGAAGAACGGCGCAAAGAGATCCTGGAGACCACCTGCGAAGTGGTGATCGAGCGCGGATTTGCCGCGACCCGAATCGCCGATGTCGCAAAGCGGCTGGGCGTTTCTACGAGCCTCATCCATTATCACTACGACTCCAAAGAACAGCTCCTCGCCGAAGCCTTTAGCCATTACGCACGCAAGGACCTCGCCAAACTCGACGCCGAGATCGAGCTCGCCCCGACCGCGCTTGCCCAACTCGATCGCGCGATCCAGGACTACGTGCCCGAGGGCAGCGGCGACATGGAGTGGATGCTCTGGATCGACGCCTGGGGCGAGGCCCTGCGTAACCCGATGATGAAACACATCAGCCAAGAGCTCGACGAGCAGTCGGCACGGCTTCTCGAACGGGTCCTCAGTGGCGGCGTGGCATCCGGCGAGTTCCGCTGCGCCGATCCTTCGGCAAGTGCCTTACGTCTCACCGGTCTCATCGACGGTCTGGCCATCCAGTTTGCTGCGCACGACGGACTCCTCACTCGCGAGGCATTCATCGACCACGTTCGCTGGCTCGCAGCTGCCGAGGTGGGCGTGGATATCGCCGAGTTCGATGCGTCACAAACGGCGGTGCGTACCGCAACCAAACCGTTGTCGCCGGCAACCGATCTTGCATTACGTCAACTGATCGGGCGCTACTGCGACAGCGTGCAGCGCAAAGACGGCGCAACGATTGGTACCACGTGGTCGAACGACGCCTCGTGGGATCTCGGTGGCGGCAAGCCCGTATCCGGTCGAGCCAACATCGTGAAGTCGTTCAACAAAGCGGTCAGTGGCCTCGAGTGGGTCGTGCAGGTCGCGCCGCTCGCGGTGTTCGACATCGACGAATCCGCCGGCGAAGGCTCGGGTCGAGTCACGGTGCAAGAACGCTTCCGCACCAAGGACGGCACCAGCGGATCAATCCTTGGCGTGTATCACGATCGCTATATACGCACGGCGCAAGGCTGGTTGTTCGCGGACCGCCGACTCGAAATCATCGAGTTCGTCTAGGTCTACGTCCGTCCCGGTCTCCTTCTCGGTCCCGGCCTCGGTCTCGGTCTCGCCCTACGGCCGCACCTCGTAGAAGGCGTTCACTGCGTGCTCGACATCGAGCTTGCGGAACTTGCTGAAGCCAGCCTTGGCCGCCATCTGACGCGCGGTGTTCTCGCTGAAACCGAGCGTGCCGAGACCCGCGCCATCGAGAGTCGACATCGCCGACGACATGCACGACAACACGCTGATGCCGTACATCAGTGGCGCCATTGGGTTCTTACGCACATTGTCCATGAACGTGTCGTGCGCCTTGATGTCGACCAAGAGCCACGTGCCATCGGGTTTGATCGCAGCCCGGATCGAATCCATCATCTGCTGCGGGTGCGTCATGTCGTGGACGCAGTCAAAGGTGGTGACAAGGTCAACGGAGTGGTCGCTCGCCAATGGCGTGTCGCGCGGATCATGAAACGTGGCGTTGGTGACACCTGATTCTTCAAGCTTGGTAGCCGCTCGGTCGAGCGCGTGCTGAGAGATGTCGTAACCGGTGAAGGCGCTCTTCGGATACGCGCTGGCCATCAACAACACCGCACCGCCGGCGCCGCACCCCACGTCGGCAACGACAGCACCCGCGGCAAGTCGATCGGTCACCCCATCGAGCGCAGGCAACACCACAGGAAGCAGAAAGCTCTTGTTCCATGGTTCGAAGCTGCGTTCGATTCCGATGGCGCCAGCGCATCCGTGACTGTCGTAGTTGTAACCGACACCCGTACGAAAGCTTTCAGGCATGTCGTCGAGCGTGGCCATGGTCTGCGGAAGGCGATGGAACATACCCATGCCATATGCCGGATGCTCGGGCAATGCAAGAACCGCTGCGGCTTCGGGCGAGAGCGAGAAGCGCTCATTCTCATCGCACTCGATGATGCGCGCGGCTGCTTGGTTGTAGGCCCACTCGCGCACCCAACGCTCGTGCAATGTCAGCGATGCGGCGAGCTGGTGCGAGCTCATTGGTGTCCCTGCCGCGTTCATCGCCGCATACAGACCGAGGCGATCACCCAAGTGAATCATCCCAGCCGTCACGGCACCCTCGAGCTTGCTGAACACCTGGAACGAGAACATTTTCAACTTGTCGGGGTCGACGCTCGCAGGATTGGTCACGTTGCTTGTCATGCGTTGGTCCGTTCAGTTGTCGAGGTTGATGTAGATCTGCTTGGACTCGAGATACGAGTCCAGCGCATAAGGACCAAGTTCGCGGCCGATGCCACTTTGTTTGTATCCGCCCCACATGGTCTCACTCGGCGCAGGTTGGCTGTCGTTGATCCATACCACCCCGGCACGAATCGCCCTCGCCGTGCGAAGTGCGCGGCTGATGTCGCGAGTCCAGATAGCGGCGGCGAGACCGTATTCGGTGTCATTGGCCAGCGCGACCACGTCATCGATCGAACGAAACGGAATCACCGTCATCACGGGTCCGAAGATCTCTTCGCGGGCGATGCGAGGTTGATTCGATGTCGCCTCGAAGATGGTGGGAGGCACGAAGTAACCACCGCTGAGCGCCGGGTCGGTTGGACGTTGCCCCTCGAACGCGAGGCGCGCCTCGGTGCGACCCAGATCCACATACCCCTGCACCCGGTCGCGTTGAACGGCCGACACCAGCGGACCCATCGTGGTTGCTGGATCGAGACCGCTGCCCAACCTGATCGTCGCGGCAAAATTCGCCATTGCTTGCAGCGTGTCGTCATAGATGCTTGCGTCGACGAACACTCGACTCCCGGCGGAACAGATCTCGCCTTGGTTGCCGAACACACCGTTGCACGTACCGGGGATCGCTGTCTCCAAGTTCGCGTCGGCGAAGACGATGTTCGGACTCTTTCCACCCAGCTCGAGCGTCACCCGCTTGAGTTGATCGGCACACGTACGCTGAATGTGCTTACCCACCTCTTTCGAACCCGTAAAGCTGATCTTGTCGACCATTGGATGAGTGAGCAGCGCAGCTCCGGCGCTGGGACCGGTGCCAGTCACCACGTTGACCACCCCCTTCGGAACACCAGCTGACTCGGCAATCGCGGCGAGACGCAATGCCGTCAGCGGGGTCTGCTCGGCGGGCTTGAGGATGACCGTGCAACCGGCGGCCAAGGCCGGCGCGACCTTCTGCGCGGCCATCATCATCGGGTAGTTCCACGGCACGATCAAACCGCACACCCCAACGGGCTCCTTGACGATCAGGCTCATCGCGCCCGGGCCGACGGGCGGGATGTCTCCACTGATCTTGGTAGCCCAGCCGGCGTAGTACTCGAACATGAA
>JAYTWP010000500.1:0-5268 GCA_043743395.1 Actinomycetota bacterium
GCTGTGCCGAGACGACGTTGCGCTCGACTTCAACTGGGGAGGCGGCGGCCCGCGAGGCGCAGTCCCCATCGACAACTTCTCATCACGATGGACCAAGACCGTGACCTTGACGCCGGAGCGCATACGTTCACACTGGGGTCCGATGACGGCAGCCGGCTGTACATCGACGGCGTCAAGGTGCTCGACATGTGGCGCGATCAGGCCCACGCCACAGCAAGCGTCAGCCCAACCCTCACAGCCGGCAGTCACCTCGTGGTGATGGAGTTCTACGAACGAGGCGGGCTCGCAAAGGCGACCCTCACATGGACCTGAGCGAAGGAACATCGCCGGCGATCTCCCCGCTCCCCCAGGACGCACCCCCCGAACGAATGTGAACACCGCGGACGCGACGACACCGTCTGCGACTCGACGCCCGACCTTCGAGCTCGCCAGCAGCGAGCCATTTCGGCACCCTTCGAAAGGCGGACGGCGACAAGATCTTGCCGTCCGCTCACCGAAACGTCGCTCTCGGCGAACGAACCGCCCAATATGATTTTCACTGTCGACGGCCCCGAACCTTCGACCAGATCAGACCGTGCTAGCGAGGCCCGACCACCACCACTGCGCACGAGGCGGAGCTAGCGAGTGGCGATCCTCACCGCGCGAACGTCGTCACGGAGCCTGCCTCCGCGACACGGGAAGGCGCCACCAAGGGGTTCGCCGCGAAGTGTCTCCTTGGTGGCGGCCACCGCTCCAGTCTGAAGCAGGTAGGTCACAACGAAGGTCGATGCGATGCGATCGAGGCGGAGGGCTCATGTCAGCCACCGACCTGCGTCGCCACCGGTTCCGGCACCGCCAGCGCCGCCACCGAGGCCAACCTGCCCCACCAACGATCGTTCCGGTGCCGGTGGTCGTGGTCTGACAGGTGACCACGACGTTCCGGCCGGCGGCGAGGCCGCTGACGATTTCGATCGAGCTGTCACCGCGCAGACCGAGTGTGATCTGGGTCGGCGTGGTCTTCTTGGGGTCTGTGCCGACCTCCACCTTGACGGTCACAGTGGTGCCTCCGGCAGTGACCGCTGAGGTCGGGAGTGACACGACGCCATCGGCGTGCTCGACCACGACCTGGACCGTGGCAGTCATACCGGGCTTGACCGGGCCGAATGTGGGGCTCGGGTCGGGCAATCCACCGAGCCGCCCGGCTCGACGAGCTCGTCGTCCCGCCGCCCGAGTCCGGCCACGCCGACAAAGTTCGTACGATCGGCGTCCGCGATCGATTGGCCGACCGGAGCGACAATTATCCGATCGCCCTGGCACGACATCGCCCCGCACACTGCGAACCTCAACACGCGGGTGCAGGCGATCGACACGCCGACGCTCAGCCGTTCAAGCTGGCGCGGACTCGGGCGAGGTTCCCGGCCACATCCTTGGTGGCGGGATGATTCTCCCCGAGCACCGCACGAAGATCAGCGCTCGCCCGGGCGAGGAGCACTATCGCCTCCTGAGCCCGGCCGATCGCATTCATCAACATGGCAAGGTTGTTCCTCGCGGTCGCCGTATCCGGGTGCGCCGGCCCCACCGCCCCCTCGAGCTTGGCAATCGCCTCGACGAAGAGTGGCTCGGCCTCCACCGGCCGACCACTGAACCGCACGACAGCGGCCAGGCCGTTGAGCGTCATGCCGACCTCATAGTCGTCGTCGACGGCCGACCAGATGGTGAGGGCCTCTTGGTACAAGGCCTCTGCCTCCTCCCACTGCTCCCTCGTCTCCAAGATCGAGGCCAGCGCGGCCATGTCCGAGGCGATCGCCGTGGGGTCGGATCGAAGTTGGCGGCGGAGCGCCAGCCCGGCCCGAGCGAACGCCTCGGCCTCGAGTGGCCTCCCACGCGAATGTGCCAATCCACCGAGGTTGTGCAGCATCACTGCTTCGAGGTCGAGGTCCTTGTCGACGAGTCCGCCGTTGAGGGTTCGGGCACGCTCATAGGCGGCTTCGGCCTCGTCGAAGTAACTCGCGAACTTGCAGGCGACTCCGAGGAGGTTCCACGCCCACGGATCGCGTGCGAACCGGTCACGGCCGACGACCTCACGCTGAGCGTCGACAGCGTCAGCGAAACAGCCGAGCCGAATCAGCTCGGCAACGTCGGGCTTCGACGTCAACGCGCCTGGCGCGACTCGTTGTGATTCGTCTGAACGCCCTTCGTCTGACGCGATTCGTTGTGGTTCGTCTGAATGCCCTTCGTCTGACGCGATTCGTTGTGGTTCGTCTGGACGCCCTTCGTTTCGCGCGACTCCTTCCGACCGGCCGACAGCACCTTGGCCTCGCGTGCTGCTTCGCTCTTGGCCGCAGCACTGCGCTTTGCCGCGTCGGATCCTGGCTTGATTGGCTTGATTGCCATCTCGGTTCCCCATCTTTCGTTGTTCGCACATACTGCGACCGACCGCTTCCAGTGTCAAGGTGCCTCCCGTCACCGCTCGCGCGCAACTAACGTTGTCCGCGTGTTACCGCCTCTCGCGAGCCTCGAACCGAGTGCGGAGGCTGGGCCGATCGTGGGTCTTGTCGCCGCGCTCGATCCAATGCGGTGGCGACCCCAACTGCGGCCCGATGCGGAGTGCTTCGAGCACACGACACGATGGGGCAGGCGAGAAGCGATCGTTCACGTCGCCAGCTCGCCCTACCTGCGCATCTCTGGCCGGGAGATCGACTTCGTCCGCGGGTGGAGCGGCAACGTCGAGCTGGGCGAACTGGTGGGTCGTGAGCTCGAGCGTGCGGACGGGTTATCGATCGAGGCCGCCGCGGGCCTCGTCGACGAGTTCCGGGCGGCTGGGTTGCTCACCGACCGGCCGGTCGACGTCGAAGCGATCATCAGGCACCGACTGTCCTCGCGGCATGCCCGATTCTCCGCGAAGGCCAGAACGTTCCTTCGCACGCAGACGATTGCCGTCGCCGGCGTCGACGAGATGGTGCGAGTCCTCTCTCGCTCACTGGGCCGGTGGGTGTTCTCGGTCCCCGCCGTGGCACTGGGCTCAGTCGCCATCGTGGTCGGGGCGATCAGCCTGACGACACACACCCCGCACGGAGGGCTCGGCGCAGCCGGAGGCATGGGGTTGTTCGCGCTGCTGATGGTCGCCATCTTCCTCCACGAGCTGGGACATGCCCTGGCGGTTCATCGAGCGAAGCGACGGGTGATCCGCGCCGGTTTCCGCCTCTACCTCGGCCACCCGGCGTTCTTCGTCGACTCGACCGATCTCGTGTTCGGCACTCCCGCGCAGCGAGCTGTGAACGCTGCCGCCGGCCCGTTCGTGGAGGCTGTCGTCGCCGGCGTCGCCGGCCTGGCGTTGTTCGTCTGGCCGCAGTCAGTCGTCCTCGACCGATTCGGCACGCTCGCCCTGTTCAACGTGGCGCTCAACCTCATCCCGTTCATCGAGCTCGACGGGTACTGGCTGCTGAGCGATCTGCTCGATGTCCCCCGGCTACGCCAGCGGTCGTTGGCCGAACTGCGCAGTCTGCTCACCCGACGCCGGCACAAGCAACCCCTCTCGGTCACCCGCGGCTCACTCGGTCTGGCGCTGTTCGGTGCCGTCGGCATCGTCGTCACGATGCTCGCTGTCGCCATCGCGTTTCGACTGTGGTGGCCGATCGTGCGTGGGTTGTCCGTGGCGCTGTGGGCGCAGGGTTGGTGGGGCCGAGTCGGGCTCGTCCTCGTGCTGATCCTCGCCGTCGGCCCGCTCCTCGAGCCGGCGTGGAAAGCTGGCGCAACGGCCTGGCGAGGTATCGCGGCGACCGTCCAGAACATTGTGTTTCGTCTGCAGTCCTCGTGGCGCGTCAGCGGGGCTTCGCTGATTGCGAGCCTGCCGGGAATGGAATGCATCGACGACGACGCGCTGTCGGACCTTGCCGGTCGGCTCTCACGCCGACGCGTGCCGTGCGGATCGACCGTGTTTCGCGAGAGGGACGACGCCAGTGACTTCTTCGTCGTTGCCGAGGGCCTGTTCGAACTCAGCGAGACCGACGAGTCCGGCCAGGAGCGCGTCATCGCCCGCCGCGGGAAGGGCACCTACTTCGGTGAGCTCGCCCTGCTGTCCGGTGGACGGCGCACGGCCACCGTGCGCGCGGTGGAACGGAGCGAGCTTCTCGTCGTCGACGTGGCCACGTTCAAGCGTCTGGTCGGCCCCAGCTTGGCCTCGACCGAACTCGACCCTGCGTCGGGTCCGGCTCTGCGGCTGCTCGAGCACGGGCCACTGCACGCACTGTCCTTCGCGCAAGCCACGTCGCTGGTTCCTCACGTCGACGTGGTCCATCTGGCTCCTGGCACGGACGTCGTCACCCAGGCGGACACGGCCGACGCGTTCTTCGTGATCATCTCCGGCCAGGCAGAGGTGACACGCGACGGCGAGCACCTCGCCGATCTGGCCGTGGGCGATCACTTCGGCGAGATCGCCCTGCTCCAATCACGAACACGGACCGCGACCGTTCGGGCCCGCAGCCCGCTCACCGTACTCCGAGTCGAGGGTGCCGCGTTCCGTGACATCGTCGCGGGCGTGTTCGAACAGTCCGATCTCCACCGCGCCGACGCCGGCACCCCTGCCCATCATCTCGACGGGCAGTTCTCGTGAACTGCTGGCATTGTCAACTGACGGCCGTTGGCGTGTGCCGATTCTGTGGACGCGGTCTCTGCGCGGACCACGTACAGACGATGCCGTTCGTGTTGACCCTCGATCGCACCGTGTCCGGGGTGTCGAGGGCGCTCGTCGTCGAAGACGCCCTGTACTGCGGCTCGTGCCGCCCGCGACCGGCGCCGGTGGAACTCCCCGAGCTCGACTGATCGGTTTCTCCGGGATTCGACGGGCGCACGTTGCGCAATCCGACCTACTCACCTCCACTTTTCATCTCGTCTGGCCTCGTCCAACATCATGCAGTAGCACGGCGTAGTAGGACACGCAGATGGGTCGCTTTCGGGCCCACAGGGATCGACGCAACGATCGGTCGAAAACGTCAGCCGAGGTCGTGACTGTGGGTTCGGTCTACCGTCGGCTCACCCTCACCGAGGGTTCTGCCCTGGTGTCGTCCGCCGCCGCTTCGAAGGCCACGGCCGGAGGCTCTGGCAGTTCTGTCCACTCGACCCTCAGAGCGCATTTTCACGGGCAGCCGGGAAACGTGACTTCGTTCAGCGAGCGACGATGGCGCTTGCCACGTACAGCGAAACCGTGCAGGCTGCGACGATGTCATCCGACGCAGCATCCATCGAGGTCTCGGCACGTCCAAACGCCTTCGCTCTGAGCCCTCCAAGCAC
>JAYTWP010000501.1:0-1984 GCA_043743395.1 Actinomycetota bacterium
GCCAACACTGCCAACAACGCCAACACTGCCAAGAACGCCAGCACCGCCGATGACGCGAGCACCGTGCCCGCTCGCTCGTTTGTCGTCGAACTCGAACGTTCCACCCGGCGCAAGCGAACCGTCGGGGCGCATCTCGTTGGAGATGTGCTCAAGATCGTCGTGCCATCGTGGATGAGTCGTGCTGAACAAGATCATTGGGTCGACGTGATGAGTGGTCGATTCGAACGCAAACTCTCTACGGATCGCATCGACCTCGCCGACCGGGCGCTGACTCTGGCGCGGCGACACGATCTGCCCCGCGCCCGCGAGATCACGTGGTCCGACAACATGCTGTCGCGCTGGGGATCGTGTACACCGTCGTCCGGCAGCATCCGGATCAGTACCCGTCTGGCTCGGTTACCCGATTGGGTCATCGACTACGTCATCGTGCACGAACTCGCTCACCTTGAAGTCAGTGACCACTCGAGCGCCTTTTGGCGCCTCGCTCATCGGTATCCGAAATCGGAACGGGCGATTGGCTATCTCATTGCGAAATCGGGCGACGAACACGAATAGGTGGCGCAGATGCGAACAGGACGCTGCCCCCCAAGATCACGGCCATCATCAGCAGCATCAGGGTCGGCAACGTAATGTCGTTCGCTGGCCCATGGCGATTGAGTTGTGTGCTCGATGGTGTCGGAAGAGCAGTACTTGTCGCGGGTCGGGCGGCCGGAGTGGACGACTCCACGACTCCGACATCGAAATTCGATAGCTGCTCACCCGCCTTCAACGAAACGAACGACGTCCGCGAGGTCAATGGATCGACACCCGGAACCCGCAGGGCACGAGGCAGATTCGAAACGCCGAGGCTGTAACGGCCGCCGTCGAGATGATCGAACGAGAAGCTGCCATCGGATTGTGTGATCCTCGAGGCGAGGGTACGACCGAGGGCGTTGTAGAGCGTGACGGTCGCGTTCGCTACTCCGGCTTCATTCTGCTGCTGGACGCCGTCGGCGTTGAGGTCGGTCCACACCCGATCACCGATCGTTGCGGACTTCGGCCCCGAACTGGATGGCGTCAGCGGCTTCAAGGTCTCGAACCGGTTGACCCGTGCTTGGGCCATGCTGATCGTACCTGCACCACCGAGATCGACGAGCATGGGGGTGTCTCGGCGTTCGTCAGCGTTCGTCGGCGCTTTCGAACCGGCATCGTTCGACGGCATTGGCGGTTCGATAGAGAGCCAGCACGCCTTTCCATCCACCGAAAGCCGGTACTGGCCGTTCTGGTCGGTGAGCGTGCTGATTGTCGGACCATAGGTGTCGTCGTTGGTACCAAATGTTGCGTCCGGTCCGGGATCGGTCGAGCACACTGCAACGACGGTGATGTCGGCGACGTTGTTCTTGGCGGCTTGTCCCACATCTGTCGAGGTAGGGGGAACCTCGGCAAATGTGGGGTCGGTCACGATCGAACTGATCGGCTTCGCTGACTCGCGGGGGGACGAGTCCGTGGCGATCGTGTTCTTGATCGTGTCGAGGGTTGCAGAGGTGGGCGTTGGCAGGGTTGACGACGCAGTCGGTGGATCGGCGTCGTCGACGATGGTTCCGACAAGCTGTCGCGCGACCGGCGCGCCGGCTTCGGCGTAGATCGGTGCTATCGACGAGATGACACCGGCGAGGGCGACCAAGGTTGCGATGCGCAACGCTGGTCGCCTCTGCCCGATGCTGGAGAGGGGTGCGTCGTCGTAGGAGCTTGTGCTGGCCAGCGTGCCCATGATCGCTGCGCGCGACGGGAGCACGGCGCAGCTCTCAGCCAGAGTGTTCAGCGCCCACGAGTCTGCGTCGTAGAACTCGACGCCGACCCGCCAGGCACCAGCGAGATCTGGGCGCATATTGCGGACGACACACGGAATATCGAGCGATGTGATGCCTGACTCGCTTGGTACCGAGAACGACAGGCGATGTTTCGAACCGGCTCGGACTTGGACGGTGTGATCCGCAAGCAGGCC
>JAYTWP010000502.1:0-7424 GCA_043743395.1 Actinomycetota bacterium
TGCCCCCGCGGCATTCGCAGGCGACTGGACGCTCTTGCCCGTACTCGAGCATGCGACCACCAACGTTGCGCAGACAGCGGCATAGACAACAAAGACCGGACGTTTCCCCATTGCGCCGACTCTAGTTGGCCTCAGGCGAATCGCTCTAGCGCATGCGTGCGGGAGCCAGGTTCGAAAACAACAAGAGCCGGCGCTCGCAAGGAGTCACCGGCTCTTTGACATCTACGGGTGGAGGTGAGGGGAATTGAACCCCTGGCCTCAACAGTGCGATTGTTGCGCTCTGCCAACTGAGCTACACCCCCGTGGAATGCGTCGAAAGCCTAGCGGTGGGCGCAGCGATTCAGAAAGGCAGAATCGGCGATCGGCGAATTAGGCGGCGCGGAACCAGGCGTTGTCGCTGTACTGACTGTTCTGCTCGTACTGCTTGAGTTGGACGAGCTTGTAGCAGTAACCGCACAGTGACAGAAAGGAGATCGCGAAGACGTACATCATCACGTTGGCATGCGTGGTGGCGGCCAGGAACAGCGATGCACAGGTCGACAGCACGAGCACGAACAACACGTTGGAGCGGCGCTGGCGGAGTTCATGACGAGTGGTGACCGGCCGGGCGAGATGCGCCTGACGGTGATGATGACCACTTGACGGCGACAGCGTGGGTTCGCCGTGGCTTCGGCGCTGGAGCGAAGCAGTATTCATCTGCTCACGTGCATGGGTCGCGCTGTGCGGATGCGGACGGTAGAGATGGCCGGGGCGGCCGGGGGCGGCGGGCCGGGCAAGCGGCGACTGGGTGAGCGGGCGGGCCATTGATCGCATTGGCGCCATGCCGCGGGTCGGCACCGAGCGCTGCAAGCTGGACAGCTGGCGATTGAAATCAGACACTGACGTACCGGGACGGTTCTCGCTGCGATTGCGCAGCAGCGGCGGCAGCAGCACGGCCGCCCAGGCAGCGGCAACGGCCAGGAGAACAATCTTTGTCATTGTTTACCGTCCGTTCGGGAGGAGTTCGGGGTAATTACGTGTGGCGTTGATGAGGAATCGTGTTGACAGGCTATGGCCATCGACTGGATGGTAACAGGTTTGTAACAACGTTACGATTCTACAACGTTCGTTACAACGGTCGCAACATCGTCGGCGCGGCGATACGTGCCCGAACGACCGCCAGTCTTTTCCCAGAGCGCGAGGTCGCTGATCACCATGCCTCGGTCTGCTGACTTACACATGTCGTAGACGGTGAGAGCTGCCACTGAGCAGGCATGCAACGCCTCCATCTCGACTCCCGTGCGGTCGACAGTATCCACCTGAGATTCGATCACGATCTGGTCGTCGCCGATCTCGAAATTGATATAGACCGAGCCAACCAGCAACGGATGACACAACGGGATCATGTCCGAAGTGCGTTTTGCGGCCTGAATGCCAGCGATCCGGGCAACGGCGAGCACGTCTCCCTTGTTGACCTCGCGGTTCGCGATCGCCGCGGTGGTCTCGGGGCGCATCTTCACCACGCACCGCGCAATCGCGCGGCGATGTGTTGGCTCTTTTGGGGTGACGTCCACCATGCGGGCCCGCCCGAGTGGATCAAGATGAGTGAACGAGAGATCAGACATGTGGGAGCCAAGCGTAGTGAGTTCGTGCGGCGGAGTTGTCAACCGGACTCAGTGAATCGTTGGACCTGTATCGACAACTTCGAACGCAGTTCCCGGAATCGCCTTGAGTTGGTTGAGATCGGTGTCGTTCCAACCTGGGTCGGGGGCTCCTTGGAAAAACCAGTTGCTGCCGTTGTCGGCAACAATCAGTCCGTAACGCTGGAAGGCGGTTGCGATGACCAGCGCTTGGCCCGACAGCGCGCTGATGTCGAAGCTTGCCTTGAGGCGCAAACGAAGCCCCATCGGTGGCGCGTTGGTGTTGAGGTTCGAGGACGCGAAATGTGTAGCGGGCAAGATGTAGGCGCGCTGGGTTGTCGCGAAGGTGACTCGGATCGCATGGCTGATGGTGCCGTTCGCGACCTCGTCGTACCGGACGAGGCCCGGCAAGATCGGCAAGCCCGCCGCATCCGCGCTGGTGAAGCCAAGCGGTCGCAGCGCGTTCGAGTTGAGGTCGAACAGTGCTCCGGAATACGCAACGAATCCGGCACCGGACCGAGCGGCCGCATACAACTCATACAACCGGCACGAACCCTGCTGCACGACCAGGACATGGCGGTCGCTGCCGGACTCGATGGGGACATCGAGCGGGATCGGGAACGGCCCAGGATCGCCCTCGTCGGCGGCACCGTTGTAGGTAATTGGCACCCCGGGTTGACCGAGGGGCACCACGGCGAAGGGAATGCCGTAGGTCGGATTCTGGCCAAAGTCGGGATGCAGAAAGTCCGAGCCGGTGGCTTGGATTTCATCGATCGTGTGGGCCGAGCCAGCGCGCAGCGGCGCGCCGTCGATACGCGTATTCCAAGCATTGTCACCAGGAAACACTGAGCAGCCACCGATGCCGATGCGCAGACGCTGAGCGGGCGCGAGGGCCACCGACGCGACCGGGCCACGAATTTCCGTGATCGCGGGCGCAGCCGAAGCGCTCAAGACGCTCGATGCAAGCAACGCCACGCACGCTGCTTGGCCGGTGCGACGCGCTCGACGTACGGCGCTGGGCACGCGCTTCAGCCGCCGATCTGGCTCATTGAGCGCGAGGGCCGGATGAAGTTGACCTGATTGATCTGATGCCCAGCCCACTTGGTTCCGACTGCGCGTTGGATTTCCACAGCAAGATCATCGTCAGATGCTCCCCCGCGCATGAGCTTGAGCAGATCGAATTCGGTGGTGGCGAACAGGCACGTACGGAATTGTCCCTCGGCGGTGAGCCGGACCCGATCGCAATCACCACAGAATGGCTTGGTGACCGTGGGTATCACGCCGATGACGCCGCCGCCATCGAGATACCGCCAGCGATCAGCGGGCGCAGAGCCACGAGCAGCAACTTGTTCGATCGGATAGATTTTGTTGATCGCTGCAACGATTTCGTCCTGACTCACGACCTTGTCGTTCATCCAATGACCAGATGCATCGAGTGGCATGAACTCGATGAAGCGAACCTCCACATTGCGCGCGCGTCCGAACGTGGCCAAGGCCACGACTTCATCGTCGTTGACCCCACGCTCGACCACCGCGTTGATCTTCACCGGAGAGAACCCGGCTTCCTTGGCGGCCTCGATGCCGTCGAGCACACGAACGAGTTCGTCGCGACGCGTCATCTGCAAGAAACGTTCGCGCTGGAGCGTGTCGAGGCTGATGTTGACGCGGTCAAGCCCTGCCTCGCGCAGCTCGTGGGCCACGAGCCCGAAGGTGGCACCATTGGTGGTGAGAGACAGGTCGGGCTTGGCGCCGGCCAGCGGGGAGCCCGATGAAGCGGGTACCCGTAATGCGGCCAGCTTGCTGACCAGCACGGGCATATGGGCCCGCACCGTTGGTTCGCCACCGGTGAGCCGCAGGCCATCGACCTCGAACCGCTCGACGAAGATGCGCGCCAGACGCTCGATCTCTTCAAAGGTGAGTACTTCGCTACGCGGCAGCCACTTCATGCCTTCTTCGGGCATGCAGTAGGTACAGCGAAAGTTGCATCGATCGGTGACCGAGATGCGGAGATCGCGAATTGTGCGCCCAAAGGGATCGACGAGATCCATCGGCACAGGTTAGACCGCGCTCCACGTAAAGCGTCCGTCAGAACGACAGCACATAGACAGTGACCTCGTCGCCGGCCGCGATTTCGTCGCCGTCGGGAAGTTCTGCCAGCGCGTTGGCGAGTGCCGTCGCCGCGAGTTGATGACTGCCTTGCGGTCCGCGAGCCGACACGTGGTAGCGGCCGTCATCGTGAAAGGCACCGTGCACACGTTGGTAGTGCACCTTTCCGTCGCGAGACCGGCGCAGTGGCGTATCGACGATGGCGCGCACGCTCGTGCGGAGCAAGGGTTCTGAATGTCCCATCATCTTGAGCAACGCGGGCCGAGCAAGAAGTTCGAAGCTGACCAACGACGACACCGGGTTGCCGGGGAGACCGAAGACCGGAATCGGATTACCCTGTGTATTCGTGAGAAGCCCGAAAGCAAACGGCTTGGCCGGCTTGATCGCAATCTGCATCCAGTGCATCTCGGCGATACGCGACAGGACTGCTTTGACGACGTCGTAGTCGCCCATGCTCACGCCACCACTCGTGACGATTGCGTCGCAGGTGTCGGCGGCGTGGCGCAGCACATCTTCGAGAGCACGTTCGTCGTCACGAACCACGCCGAAATCAACGGCGTCGGCACCGGTGTCGGCGACCAAACCGAGCAGCATTGTCTTGTTGCTCTCGCGAATTTGACCGGGCGCCAATGGACCACCGTCGTCGATGAGTTCGTCACCGGTGGACAGAACGGCAACCCGGGCGGCGGGCACGACAGCGACGGACCGCGCGTTCGCGCTGGCAAGCACACCTGCGACCGCGGGGCGGATGAGCGTGCCCGCTGTGAACACAGTGGTGCCAAGGGCGATGTCGTCGCCGGCGTCGCGAATGGCCTGACCCGGAGACGGTGACGATGTGATCTGAACACGCAGGCCGTTGTCGAGGCGGACCGTATCTTCGACCATCACGATCGCGTCGGCACCAGCCGGAACCGGCGCACCGGTCATGATCCGAATCGCTTGCCCACGCTGCAATGCAACATCGGCCGCGGCGCCAGCGGCTACCTCGCCGACAACAGGCAGTTCGCGGGGTGGCGCTGATAGATCCGAAGCGATGACGGCGTAGCCATCGACCGCGCTGTTTGCAAACGGCGGTACGTCTTCAGGTGCAACGACATCGGCCGCCAAAATGCAGCCAACGGCATCGGCAAGATCGAGTGTCGCAACGGCAAGCACTGCGCACTGCGCCAACACGGCGCCACGCGCTTGTTCGATGGGTATCAGAGCCGCAGCCATGGCTCTGCACGGTACCCGCTCAGAGACGCCAGACTGCAGACGTGAGCGATCGTTCAGATGCCTACCGCGCGCTATCGGCCGATGGTCATTCGGCGCGCTGGAGTCGATGGCGCAGCGAAGAGACAGACCCACCGCCTGAGAGCGAAGTCGTCGAGGACGAGGAATTGACCATCGATTGGGACAACGAGGCCTGGACCGCATCGGGACGCGTCCGGCGCGAGAACGTGAACTACGTGATGCGCATTTCGCCGATGTGGC
The DNA here is from genome assembly GCA_043743395.1 of Actinomycetota bacterium. GTDB lineage: Bacteria > Actinomycetota > Acidimicrobiia > Acidimicrobiales > Ilumatobacteraceae > WLMZ01. The sequence goes on from JAYTWP010000502.1 coordinate 5,199, forward strand.
AGGTTCGCCAGTTCTTGCTGTTCCGGGATCTGGAAGAGCCCGATCTTTGGCTCGGAACCGACGGCAACGGGCACTGGGGCGAAATGAATGGTGCGCACCGGCCGGAGCTGGATGGATGCGTCGACCTCAGCCTCGAGTGCACGCCGTTCTCGAGCACCATCCCCATTCGCCGTCTGGGGCTGCACATCGGCGACGCAGCAGAGATCATCGTTGCCGCGGTCGATGTCGAAACACTCGACGTACAACCGCAGCGGCAGCGCTACAGCCGTCTCGACACACATCGCTGGCGCATCGAGCAGTTGGAGTCGGGTGGCTCGATCGAGTTCACAGTGGACGAGTACGGCTTGGTGATCGACTATCCACCTGTATTCAGACGCTTGGAATAGTCTTCAGACGCCTGGAATAGTGGTTCCCTCATCCGCACCGAGGATCCGATTCAGCTCGTGGCGAAACGGCGCGCCGTAGGTCGGGTGATCGAGGGCGAGCTCCACGACCGCACCGAGCCACCCGACCGGGTTGCCCGTGTCGTAGCGGCGCACGTCGCGCAGCACGCCATGGAATGGTGCCCGGGCTGCCTGTACGCGAAGAGCATCGGTGAGCTGCAGCTCACCTCCGGCACCCGGCTTCAGCGCGGCGATGGCGTCGAAGACATCGGGGGTCAGCACATAGCGACCAATGATGATCAGCTCACTCGGCGCGTCGGCGACCGTGGGCTTCTCGACGAGATCACGCACCGCGACGACCCCGTGTTCGTCAACGTCACCGACCGGGTCGATGACTCCGTAGGCGCTGACTTCAGAACGTGGAACGCGCTTGAGACCGACCACGCTGCCGCCGGTGGAGACACAGACGCCACACATCGCGCTCAGGAGATCACTGGACCCCATGAGCTCATCGGGCAGCAGAACAGCAAACGGCTCGTTGCCGACTGCATCGCGAGCACACCCAACGGCATGACCGAGGCCGAGCGCGGCATGCTGGTAGGCAAAGCTGACCTTGACCTGACGCCCGATAGTTCGCATGCGTTCTGCCAACTCGGTCCGACCGCTTGCCACGAGCTTGGCAATCACCTCCGGCGCATCGGCGAAGTAGGCCTCGATCGCCGGTTTGGAACGGCTGTTCACAATCACGATGTGCTCGATGCCAGCGCCGACCGCCTCGTCGATGATCAGCTGTAGCGCGGGCACATCGATGATCGGTAACAGTTCCTTCGGCACCGATTTGGTCGCTGGAAGAAATCGGGTGCCGAGCCCCGCCGCTGGGATGACGGCCGTGGTCACTCGCATGGGGTGAGAGCTTACAAAGCCGGTACGCTGGCACTCGTTACTGTCGACTGCCAGAAGGTTTCGGAGACCCGGTCATGCCCACCTACATCTACAAGTTCATCGACACAGGCGAGACCATCGAGGTTCAACAGGCCTTCACAGACGACGCTCTCACCGAAGCCGCGCACCCCTCCACGGGCGCCGCCATGCCCGTGAAGAAGGTATTCTTGCCGGTCGGAGTCACCTTCAAGGGTGGCGGTTTCTACAAGACAGATAGCCGTGGTGGATCCGGCTCGAGTTCGTCCAACGGGTCGGGTGCACCCAGCACGACGTCGCCAGATTCGGCTGGCTCGTCGTCGTCCACCTCCGATGCTGGCTCGGGGTCCGGTTCGTCAAGCTCCACGACTTCGCCGGCACCTGCCGCCGCGCCGGCGGTCGCCGCAGCAAGTTCTGGCAGCTCAACCTCAACCTCATCCCCAAGCTGAACGCTGCGCTTCGGCGCTACCCTCAGGCCATCTTCCCCTGCCGTTGTCGACGTGCTCGAGGAGATCGCCATGCGCTGGATGCCGCGAATACGAATACTGTTGGCCCGACGACCGTTGCTCTACTGGCTGGTTGTCTGCGCTGTTGCGCTCGCCGTTGCGATGGCCGTTCACGGTGCTGTGGCCAGAGCCGAGCAACAGCGCAATTCGTGGGGCGTCGTGGTGTCGGTCGTCGTGGCTCAGCGCCAGGTCGCCCCGGGCGAGAGTCTCACCGGAGCGGTATCGACGCGCAAGATTCCGCAGGCCCTCGTCCCTGTCACCGCGGTCAGATCACTACCCGGTCAGGCGCTCGCTCGTCAGCGCATCGCTGCGGGTGAAGTACTGGTCGGTCTCGACATCGCGCCCGACAGCGGTCCGCTGACACTGCTCCCCCTCGGCTGGTTGGCGATCGGGATCGACGAAACGAACGCCGACCGTTT
>JAYTWP010000503.1:0-2053 GCA_043743395.1 Actinomycetota bacterium
ACTGAAGAAGACGATGCACCTCACGTCGGCAGAGATCTGGACGGGGGGCGATGGGCAGCTTTCCCGTTCGGTCTCGGTGCCCGAGCGGGGGCCCGGACATCTGCGGCTCACCGACGAAGAGACCACGGTGGTTGCACGCGGCCATGCCCAAGGAAATGCTTGGCTCCAGGTCTGGGCGCCCCAACTGCTCGAAGGACGCAGCGACCGGTTCGTACGATCCGTTTCGGTGGCGCATCTTGGTGACCTCCTTGGTTTGATCGTGGTCGAGCGAAGGTCCGATGACACGCCATTCACCGAGGAAGAAGACCGGGTGCTGGTGGAGCTCGCCCGCCAGGTCGGCCTCGCGCTGCACAACGTGCGCCTCGACACTGCCCTGCAGGCCTCGCTCGATGTGCTCCGTGTACGCAACGAAGAACTCGTTGCATCACGAGCTCGGATCGTTGTGGCCGGTGACGAATCGCGTCGTCAGATCGAGCGGAACCTGCACGACGGGGCGCAGCAGCATCTGGTGGCTTTGGCCGTGAAAGTCGGGTTGATCAAAACGTTGATGGATGTTGATCCGACAACCGCAGCGACCATGCTCGGCGAGCTACGCGGCGACGTGCAGGCGACGCTCACCGAATTGCGCGAGCTGGCCCACGGCATCTATCCGCCATTGCTCCGCGATCGCGGGTTGGGAGAGGCCTTGCAAACGGCCGCCAATCGCGCTGTGCTGACGACGACGGTGTCGGCTGACGGCGTCGAGCGTTACCACTCTGATGTCGAGGCGGCCGTGTATTTCTGCTGCCTCGAAGCAATCCAGAATGCGGGCAAACACGCAGGCGCCGAAGCGACGATCGCCGTCACCGTCGGAACCACTGACGACACGTTGTGGTTCACCGTTGCCGACAACGGGACGGGCTTCGACGTCCGAGTCGCCGAGAAGGGGCACGGCTTTGTCAACATGCGCGACCGCCTCGGTGCCTTTGGTGGTGAGCTGTCCATCGACTCGGCAACCGGCGCGGGTACGACCATTCGTGGAACGCTGCCGATTTGGGCGCTGCCGACAGCAGAGACCGGCGCTGCCAATAATCAGGCGGCGAACCGCTGAGCTGGCGACGGTCAGAGCGGCGCAGGATTGTTGGCGTCCCAAACCTCGCGCAGGATCGACGGGCTGAAGTCTTCCTTGTGCACGTAGCGCACTGCGCCGCAGTCGGCAGCATCGGCTGGCAGCGAATCGACGTCGTAGGTGGAGAGCAAGATCACAAGCGTCGAGGGTTGGGCGGCCACGATGCGTCTGGTCGCCTCGATGCCGTTGATTCCCGGAAGATTGATATCCATCAGCACCATCGCCGGAATGGTGAGCGCCGCTTGCTCGACGGCCTCCTCGCCCGTTTCGGCCTCGGCAATCACCGCAAAGCCGGGTGCCACCCTGACAACGGTGCGCGCCACGGCCCGGAAGGGCGGTTGGTCATCGACGATCAACACGGTCACCGCTTGCACTTCTTTGATGATGTCCTCCTTGCAGATCACAAGGTCATTGTCGCGCCAATTGGGGGGCGCTGCCGAGGGTGAGCGCACCCACGTCGCAGGGGTGCTAGCCCCCCTTGCCGGCGAGGTACAACAGCACGGCCTTCACCCGCCGATGCACCTCCATCTCCTCAGTCAGATCCAACTTCGAGAACACCGAGTTGATGTGCTTTTCTACGGCTCGTTCGGACAGCACCAGCGACGCAGCGACCGCTGAGTTGTTCTTGCCCTGGGCAATTTCGCTCAACACTTCCGTTTCCCGAGGTGTGAGCCGAGCGAGCGGGCTTGATGCTGGCCTGCTACGCGCGGTGACCAAAACGTCGACCACCTTCGGGTCGACGACCGAGCCCCCGGCCGCGACCTGGATGATTGCCGAAACGAGCTGTTCAGCATCGCCGAGTCGTTCTTTGAGCAAGTACGCACGCCCCCGTGAACCGCCATCGAGCAATTCCAAGGCGTATGCCGGCTCGGCAAACTGTGACAGCACGACGACGCCAACCCCAGGATGCCGCTCGCGCAAAATCGCTGCGGCACGGATGCCCTC
>JAYTWP010000504.1:0-1911 GCA_043743395.1 Actinomycetota bacterium
CGACAACTGGCCCGAGTTCAGCCATGCTGTCAACGACTGGCAGCGCGTCAGCGTGTATTACGCGGCCATCACGAGTCAGGGCAAGGGCCGTGTCAAGGCAATTCCGGGTCTCCGCGACCCGCTCGTCACCTACCACCTCAGCGGACGCGACAAGCAACTCCTGCGCAGTGGCCTCAGCCGGCTCACCCTGCTGATGCTCGCTGCTGGTGCCGATGAGGTCTATCCCAGCTATCACAACGCTCCCGTCGTTCGCACAGCAGCCGATATCGCCCATCTACAGCGATCATTCGCAACAACAAAGGCCACCGTCATGACAGTTCATTTGTGCTCCACTGTTCCGCTTGGCGAACACCCGCGCTGTGCAGCCGACAGCTTCGGTCAAGTTCGTGGCATGCGCAATGTGTGGGTCAACGATGCCTCCATGCTGCCCGACGCGCCCGGTGTCAATCCGCAGGGTTCGGTGATGGCATTCGCCGTGCGCAACGCCCGTCACTTCATCGGAACGCAGCGGCCCCATGGGTGACATCGCGCTCCCCTCCGCCACGGTCATCACAGGTGCCGCCGGTTGGCTCGGTCGTGCCCTCGTGCACCATCTCGGCACCGACGCAGGCACATACCAACGCGATGGTCTCATCCGCGCACTCGTACTCGATGGCAACGAGGCAGCCGCGGTGAACGCGGTCAGCGATCGCGTCCAAACCGTGATTGGGTCCGTCACGGATCCGGCGTCACTCGACGCACTGTTGGCAGGTCTACCAGCCGACACCGACGTCATCCACACCGCAGGTGTGATCCATCCGGCGAAGGTGAACGATTTCTTTGCGGTCAACGCGAAGGGCGCCGCGAACGTCGCCGACGCAACGCACCGCGCTGGCTTGCGGCAACTGGTACACGTGTCATCGAACTCGCCGTTCGGCACGAACCCATCCGAGACAGACACGTTTCGGGCTCATGAGCCGTACAACCCGTACCTCGGGTACGGCGAGTCGAAAATGCAGGGGGAACTCGCTGTGTTGGCCCAGGTAAAGCTGGGGCTCGACGCCGTGATCGTGCGTCCGCCGTGGTTCTACGGACCACTGCAACCACCCCGCCAGACCACGTTCTTTCGGCTCGTACGTCGAGGTAAGTTCCCCAAGTTCGGTGCAGGCAACCAGCGCCGCTCGATGGTGTACCTCGACAATCTGGTGCAAGGCATTGTGCGCGCCGAACTCACGCCGGACACCACTGGCAAGGGTTACTGGATCGCCGACGAACGGCCGTACACCGTGAACGAGATCATCGCCACGGTAGGGCGCTCGCTCACCGACGAGGGCTACGAAGTCAAGAGTGGCGCGATGGCGCTACCGGTGTTCGCCGGACGACTCGCCGAGCGTGCCGATCGCGTGCTGCAGCGAACCGGCCGCTATCAACAGCAGCTCCATGTGATGGGTGAGATGGCACATTCAATCGCATGCGATATCTCCGCGTCGCAAGCCGAACTCGGGTATCAACCGCAGTTCGAACTCTACGAAGGAATGCGGCGCAGCATTCAGTGGTGCCGAGCCGAAGGGCTCGAGTTGTGACCTCCACCGCGCTCGTGACGGGCGGCAGCGGGTACTTCGGCGCACTGCTCGCTGCACAGCTGCGGGCCGCAGGACATCAGGTGCGCATCCTCGACCTGAATCATCCCGGTACCGACTCGGGCCTCAACACCGAGAACGTCGAGTTCGTGCAGGGCGACATCCGCGACGACGCGATTGTGCGGGCGGCTGTCGAAGGAATCGACGTCGTCTACCACAACGTCGCGCAGGTCCCGCTGGCTAAAGATGAACACCTGTTACGCACGGTCAACGTCGATGGAACGCGACTCCTGCTCGCCGCGTGCGCCGATGCCCGCGTTGCCAAGGTGGTGCACACGTCGTCGAGTGCAGT
>JAYTWP010000505.1:0-3992 GCA_043743395.1 Actinomycetota bacterium
AGTCGGGCAACCACTTACGATCAAGTGCGCATGGTCGCCGCCGACTCCCCGTTCCTCCAGGTCCCTTCGGGGGAGTGGATCGCATCGAATCGGTCGGCCTTCGCGTTCTATGACCGGTTTCCGGTATCTCCCGGCCACGCGCTCGTCGTTCCTCGTCGGCTGATCGGCACGTGGTGGGAGGCCTCGGCCGATGAGAAGGCAGATCTGTGGACGCTCGTCGACGCGGTGAAAACGTTGCTCGATGTGAGCCATTCGCCGGACGGCTACAACGTGGGCTTCAACGCCGGCTCGGCGGCCGGCCAGACGATTGATCATCTGCACGTGCACGTGATTCCTCGATATCAGGGCGACACCCCCGATCCGCGCGGCGGCGTGCGCTTGGCAATCCCCGAACGGGGAAACTACCTCACCCCTAACGTGTCGGGCTTGTTCGAGTTGTTCGACGGCACCCGTGACCGGTTCCTTCGCCTCGAACTGCTCCGCTGCCTGATCAATCCGGAGTACGACCGCATCGACCTCGTCGTGAGCTTCATCATGCGGTCGGGGCTGGAGCTCGTTCAGGACCACCTCACCGACGCCCTCGAACGAGGTGCGCAGGTACGGGTACTCACGACTGACTACATGAGCATCACCGACCACCTCGCGTTGGCCCGGCTGATGGACCTGCACGACGACTTCGGCGACATCATTGAGACGCGTGTCTTCCGCGGTGGCAACACCAGCTTCCACCCGAAGTCGTACATCTTCTGGTCCAGCACGTCGGCGCTCGCCGCTGGTTTCGTCGGCTCCAGCAACCTCAGCGCTTCTGGCATCGGTAGCGGTGTCGAGTGGAACGTTGGCGTCCGGTTGGTCGCCCCACTTCGGACGAGCTTCGACGCGTTGTGGGCAGACACGAGATGTGTCGTGCTCGATCGTGACTTCCTCACCACCTACCGGCGTGATCCTCTTCCATCCCATATCCACGACGCAACTGCCGCCATCGAGGAGCCCGACCCTGAACCTGTCACCCCGCGTCCGATCCAACAAGAGGCGCTCGCCGCGCTCGAGCAGACACGCATTAGCGGCTACGAGGCAGGTCTTGTCACGCTTGCCACGGGCCTCGGCAAGACATGGCTGGCGGCATTCGACTCAGCGCGGCCAGCATTCGGTCGTGTCCTGTTCATAGCGCACCGCGAGGAGATCCTCACCCAGAGCCGCGACGTGTTCCGTCGCGTGCATCCCGACGCGAGCCTCGGCTTGTTCCACGGCCCTGAGAAGCGTCCCTCCGCCCGGGTGGTGTTCGCCAGCATCCAAACGCTGAGCGGTCGCCTCACAGAGTTCGAGCCCAACGACTTCGACTACGTCGTGGTCGACGAATTTCACCACGCGTCAGCCCCGAGCTACCGCCGCGTGATCGACTACTTCCAACCGAAATTCCTGCTCGGCCTCACCGCAACCCCGCAACGAATGGACGGCGCGGATCTCCTTGCGCTCTGTCACGACAACCTCGTGTTCGAGTGCTCACTGGTGGATGGCATCCGTCGCAAAGAGCTGGTGCCGTTCGAGTACTGGGGTGTACGGGACACTGTTGACTTCGCACCCATCCCTTGGCGCAACGGCAAGTTCGACCCTCAGGCGCTCACCGAAGCGGTCGAGACACGCGAGCGCGCCGAGCACGCCTTCCGCGAATGGAATCAGCGACGAGTGGCACGAACACTCGCATTCTGCTGCTCGATCACCCACGCCGACTTTATGCAGCAGTACTTCGCGGAGAGAGGCGTGCGCGCCGCGGCCGTCCACTCTGGTCCCACCTCATCGCCGCGACGAGAGACTATCCAACGACTCCGCGACGGTGAGCTCGACGTCATCTTCTCAATCGACGTCTTCAACGAGGGCGTCGATATCCCCGAGATCGACACAGTGCTGCTCCTACGACCCACCGACTCGCCGGTCATCTTCCTGCAACAGATCGGCCGCGGCCTTCGCTTGTGCGAGGGAAAGGGACGCCTCCGGGTGGTCGACTTCATCGGTAACCATCGCTCTTTCCTAACCCGACCTCGGGTGCTGTTGTCGCTTGGCGCGAGCACGAACCCGACGGACAGCGCAGTCGTGCGGGCCGTGGAATCTGGCGAGTTCGACCTCCCGCCTGGCTGCTCGGTCGACTACGAACTGGGGCTTGTCGATCTGTTCAGACAGCTCGTGCGCCGATCAAACACGACGGCGGTCGAGGAGTATTGCCATCGGTACCTCGAAGAGGAAGGAATCCGGCCGTCCGCTGCTCAGGTGTTACAGGCCGGCTTCAACCCGTCGGCGCTGCGAACTCAACATGGCGGGTGGCACGGCTTTCTCGCCAGCATCAGAATGCTCGATGGCGACGAGGCACAAGTGTGGCAACGGCATGGCGATGTGCTGCGCGCTCTCGAGACCGAGACGATCAACAAGTCCTACAAGTTGGTCGCCCTCAGAGCAATGTTGCGCGACCGAACGCTTCGCTCCGGAGCCCCGGTGGCCGACGTCGCCGCCACATCTCGATCCATACTGTTAGCCGATCCCAGGCTCGTGGCAGATGTGCAGACTGACGAGATCGGCGACGCCCGCACCGTGGACTCGAGTGTCTGGTCGCGTTGGTGGCGACGCTGGCCCCTCGCACACCTCGTTGGCGATGGTTCGACAACCAGTCTCTTCCGCTTCACGACCCGTGACGTTGAGTGGTTCGAACCGCGCTTCGCCGTAGCCGACGAAGATGGCCAGACCTTCGACGGCATGGCGGCGGAGATCATCGAGTGGCGACTGCAGCGTTACCTGCTCAACCGGGAGGTCGCCGAGACTGGTGCAGCGGTGTTGAAGGTCAATCACGCCGGCGGCAAGCCGATCCTCATGCTCGACCGCGGCAAGTTTCCCCGGCTACCGGGGGGCGATACCGATTTCCTTGCCAACGGTGATCTCTACCGCGGGCGATTCGTGAAGGTCGCGCTAAATGTTGCTGAGAAGCTCGGCCAACCGGGCAACGCTCTGCCAGCACTGCTGCGCGGCTGGTTCGGCCCGAGCGCCGGCCAACCTGGCACATCACACCGAGTGATGCTGAGCGAGACCGACGGACGATGGGTCATGGCGTCAGCCGACCCCATCGCGACCGGCGAACTTACCGGATCGGTGATTCCGCTCTTCGCCGACTATGCCGTCGCGTGTGGTGCGTTCTCACAGCCCGATGTCTTGGCGCAACGAAGCGGGTGGCTGTCGATCAGAGGTGAGGGCCACCACGATCAGCATCGAGAATTTGCCGTGTTCGCCAGAGGCGACTCGATGGACGGCGGCGATGACCCCATCCGCAACGGCGACCCGCTCTTGTTCGAGTGGGCCGGCGACCGAAGCGCCGCCGACCTCGTCGGCCAACGCGTACTTGTGGAACAGCGGAGCGGCCCCTCGACTTTGAGCACACTCAAGCTTCTGGATCGTTCAGGTGGCGGCTTCGTCCTCCGCTCGACGAACCCTTCCGTCGACCCGATTCCCGCTGACGGCTCGATGCGCATCGTTGCTCGTCTGGTGCGGCCGCTGCACCAGGGCGACATCAACCCATTGGTCTCGCACGTCGGCGAGCGAAAGCTCCGGCGCGCGTTGGGGGAGCTGTACGGCATGGCAAATGATCCGCAGCTGCAGCGCTCCGGCTACGCCACCACCGGCACAGACGCCGTCCTGCTGGTTACCCTGAACAAGCACGCGATGGGCAGTGGGCAGCACTATGTGGACGCGTTCGAAGCCCCGGACCGATTCACGTGGAGCTCACAGTCGGCAACCACGCCCGAGAGCAAACGTGGCCGAGAGGTGCTCGACGCGCTGTCGACTGGGATGCGTCTGCATCTTTGGGTTCGTCCCGACAAGGACAGCCGTGAGTTCGAGTACTGCGGCCTCATCGTGCCGGTCGACCACGAAGGAAGCCAACCGATCCAAGTGCAGTTCAGACTGATCACCCCGCTCAACGACGACGCTTGGGTCCGGCTCGGATCAAGCTAGCG
>JAYTWP010000506.1:0-1924 GCA_043743395.1 Actinomycetota bacterium
ACCGTGGTACCAGTACGGGTGTCGCCAAACGTGCTGATGGTCAACACCTGATGCGCGGCCTCCACCAAGGCGTTGACACCCTTTTCGGGTTCGAGACCGGCATGCGCAGCGCGACCGTGCACGAGCAACGAAAACGTGCCGGTGCCTTTGCGGGCGGTCTTGAGGGCACCGCCGTCGGCGCTCGGCTCGAGCACCAAGGCAGCACCACACGCAACGGCACGTTCCTCGATGAGCGCACGTGAACCACGTGAGCCGGTTTCCTCATCCGCGGTGAACACGATCTCGACACCAGCAAGATCATCGAGTTGCGCGAGACCGTGAATGGCCTGCACGATGCCAGCCTTCATATCGAACACACCCGGACCCGTGGCACGCCCATCGGCGATGGTGAACGGACGCACCGACAGCGACCCCAAGGGAAACACGGTGTCGTGGTGGCCGAGCACGAGCACCTTTGGCTGACCGCCGCCGGACCAACGCACGTGAGTTCCGACATCGGACTCGATGAGCTCGGCACGACCTCCGAGCCGCTGCTCGATTACTGAGGCCACCGCTGCAGCGGACGCCGCAAGAGCGGTGAGATCGCGTGACGGTGACTCGACGTTCACGAGTGTTGCAAGGTCGGCCAACATGAGATCGAGATCGGGATCGGACACCTGTTCAGTCTGCCCGATCAGGCGGCTGCATTCGGTGTCGATTCGCATCCGCTTGGGGTCAACTGACATCGGCCGTGCCACAATCGGATCATGCGCAGATCCCGAAACCCCATTGCCGCACTCGTCTGTTTGGCGAGCCTCACCGCGGCGTGCTCGAGTACATCGTCGGAAGGCAAGGCTTCAGGTTCGACGGCGCCACCAACCACCGCTGCGGCGACAACGACAACAACGACTGTTGCGCTGCCATTGGCCACCTTCACGGTGCGCCCAGGCATGAACCAACTCGCCGTACTCGACGCACACCCCGGAGACGACCTCGTGGTTGTCGCCGCGGATGGCACTATGAGCGGCAAGGGCGTTGTGGACACGCAAGGTTCGTTCTTGCAGCGCACACTGAAGGCAGGCAGCTATGTCGTGCGCACGACAGGGGCAGACGCAGTGGCCAGCGCGCCTGTCGAAGTGTTCGACGAATCGAAGGTTCCGGCGGCTTCGTTCTACGCAGACCAGAAGCTTCCCGCTGGCGGCTTCGGCTACATCACAACGCGTGACGGCACCACGCTGAGCGCCAATGTGATGCTTCCCGGGCCAGCCGATAAGGGTCCCTACCCCACCATCGTCGAGTACTCGGGATATCAACCGAGCGACCCCACCAGCACAACGTTCGGTCTGATGTTCAATACGCTTGGCTACGCCTACGTCGGTGTGAACATGCGCGGCACCGGTTGCAGCGGCGGTTCGTATCTGTTCTTCGAACGTGCACAAGTCGTCGACGGCTACGACGTCATCGAAGCTGTCGCCGCACAACCGTGGGTGCTGAACCACAAGGTCGGTATGGGCGGCATCTCATATCCGGGCATCTCGCAATTGTTCGTCGCCCAGACAACGCCGCCGAGCCTCGCGGCCATTGCGCCGTTGAGCGTGCTTGATGATTCGTACCGGGCCACTGGCTATCCCGGAGGCATCCTGAACACAGGCTTCGCCGCGCCATTCCTCCAGGAGCGCTTCGACGCGGCAAAGATCTATGGCCAAAACTGGGCAAAGAAGCAAGCCGACGGTGGCGACACCGTGTGTGCCGATAATCAGAAGTTGCGTTTACAAAATCCGGACTTCCTCGCGCTGACGAAAGACAACATCTATTACAACCCGGCTGTCGCTGACGCCTACTCGCCATCAACGTTCGTGAACAAGATCAACGTGCCCGTCTTTCTGGCTGGCGCGTGGCAGGACGAGCAAACCGGTGGCCACTTCCCCGACATGATCAAGGACTT
>JAYTWP010000507.1:0-2905 GCA_043743395.1 Actinomycetota bacterium
GCTGCACGAATTCTTCCTGGCGCGTTCGACGAAGGCGTTGCCGACGCGGTAGCGCGCGCGGTGAGCGCAACGGCGCTGGCACAAGGATGCGTGCGAGACTGAGCGATATGGCGCTCTTGATCGATGATCCGATTTGGCACTGGCATGGACGCCGTTGGTGTCATCTCGTGAGTGACGACAGCCTTGCCGAGTTGCACGCGTTCGCAGCGGGCTTGGGAATACCGACGAGAGGGTTCCATGGCGATCACTACGACGTACCCGAGGAACACCGTGAGCGAGTGGTAGCCGCTGGCGCGCAGCCGGTGAGCAGTCGTGAGCTGCTCCACCGCCTGCGTCGCGGGGGCTTGCGTCTGTCGGCGGCGCAACGCCGCCTACGCGTCGCCGAGCTGTGATCAGGCGGCCCAGCGGGACGCGAGCCCCATACGTTCGCGAGGACTCTTGGCGCCGCCCCGGCCGATCACAAGCCAGTCCACGAGCGTGAGTCCGGATGCCTCGACGGCATCTGCTGCCTCGAGCCACAGATCGTCATCGTCGGCGAGGAGGCCGCCGCCGGGTCTCACTGTTGCGATCACCAGACCCGTGATGTCGGCGTTGGCGCTCGCGCAGAATGCCATGGTGTCGGCAACCTGGATGATGTGAGATGGTTCGGTCGTGTCAACGACGGACACGAGCTCGTGTCCGCAATGCTGGCGATCGAGGAACATGATCAAGGTCTCAGAGCGAAGCGGATGGCACATCGCGAGTCCGAAGACCAACATCGCCTGTTCGGCGCTCGTGATGGGATCGTGGCGTGCGCGTGGAACGCGTGAGTGGGCAGAACAAGACATGGAGTACCCCCAGCGGGTGCGAATGACGACGTGCGGGGGAAGCTTCGCGACACCCTAAACAGGGGGTGCGACGCAGAAGGGCGGCGACGTGTCAGCCGTCGTCGCCGGGCACTTCGTAGCTGCCTTCGTCGTTGTGCGTTTCGAAACCGGTGAGAGCGGGATTGAACACGCACACGAGACGGAGGTCGCCCTTGAGGGCGCGCACGATGTGCTCGTCGTGCTTGTCGAGCGCGTAGATAGTGCCGGGCAGAAGTGGGTACGTGACGCCGCTGGCCACGTCGGTGACTTCGCCTTCACCCGCGAAGCAATAGTTCACCTCGATGTGTTCCTTGTATTGGAGACGCAGTTCTGCGCCCTCGGTCACGCGCGTCTCGTGCATCGAGAAGCCAACGTCGTCTTTCTTGATGATCATCCGTTTGCTGTCCCAGCCAGGCCCGAACGCATGCCGCGGCGAATTGGCGATCTCTTCTGATGTCACAACGATCATCCCGCGAAACTAGCCCAGGCTCACTACCGCGTGCCGAGCCATTGCTCGATCTGCACAGCGGTATCAAGCAGGTGTCTGTCCTCGCCGCGGCGCCCCGTGATCATGAGCCCGATCGGGCGCCGGTTGTCCAAATCACCCGGGATGGAGATACTCGGGAGGTCGAGCCGATTTGCATATTCGGTCAGCTGGAATGCCTGTGAGTTGGCGGCGAGATAGGACTCCATCGTGTCGAGGTCGGCCATGCGCGGAGGAAGTGTGGGCACGCTTGGCGTGAGCACGGCATCGGCATGCACGTCGGCCATGTCGTGGTGATACTGCCGCGCGAGCGCCGCCAACTGGGCAAGACCTGCGGCGTAATCGTGGGCACGAACGTTGGCGCCCGCGGCGATCCTCGGGCCGACACGCGGGTCGTACAAATGACCAACGTCGCTGAGTCGCTCTCGGTGCAACATGAATGCCTCGGCCGGGATAATGCCTGCGAGCCGAGCGGCGTCACTTGCTTCGCGAAGGCAGGTCAGCGGAACTTTGATGATCTGAGCTCCAAAGTCGGCGAGCGTGTCGATCCACTCATCGAAGGCGTCGCCGACTTCGGGATCGACACCCTCGCGGGTGATTCCTTCGGGTACTGCGAGACGCAGTCCATGAAGCGATAACGGAGCGTGCGCGTCGGACGCGCCACGACGGGTGAGTACCGTGTCCACTTGTCGGCACACCGCCGCCGACGACGCGATAATGCCGGGGACGTCGAACGACGGCGCCAGGTTGAGCATCCCGGCATCTGGGTAACGCCCTCGAGACGGTTTGAATCCGGCGACTCCACAGAACGCGGCAGGGATACGCGTGGACCCGCTCGTGTCCGAGCCGAGCGAGATATCCGCGATGCCCAGGGCAACGGCCACCGCACCGCCTGAGGTGGAGCCGCCACTAACTCGTTCGTGATCGGGATACAACGGTGTCCACGGTGTGCCGTACGTGTCGTTGAGACCGAGCGCGCCATAGGCGAACTCGGTCATGTTCGACTGTGCAACCAGCACCATGCCTGCCGCACGTAACGCGGCCACAATCGGTGCATCGGTGTGTGCGGGCGCGTCGCCTGCGAGCACTCGCGACCCGGCGTGGGTAACCCATCCGGCGACATCGAAGCACGCCTTCACGGTCAGTGTGCGGCCGACCAACGCCGAGGGATGTACGCCACTGTTACCCAATTCGTCCCACGCGGCGGCTTCGCGAAGTGCAGCATCGTCGCGCCGCTGCAAGAGCGCTACCTCAGCTGCCTGTGCCGATGCATCCGCGAGCGCGAGGCAGTCGCGAATGTGATCCGTCTGTGTGCCGGTTTGCTCGTGAGGGTCGTGTTGCATGAAATGGTCTCCTCAGTGTGTGTCGAGTCGGTCGCGACGTAGTGTTGCCGCATGGCCCAGATCACGATCTATCACAACCCGAATTGAAACTCGTCCGTCAATGCCGTGAGCATTGCCAAAGAGTTGGGCGTTTCGGTCGACATCGTGCTGTATCTCAAGACACCGCCCGATGCCGCCACCCTCGAGAGGATCATCGCCAAGCTTGAGGATCCGGTCACGAATCTCGTGCGTCG
>JAYTWP010000508.1:0-3234 GCA_043743395.1 Actinomycetota bacterium
ACTTGCGGGATCACGATGGTTCGCACGCCGGCATCGGTCTTGGGCGGGCCGAGCACCAGGGTGCCGTCGCTCAACTCCTGATACTGCTCCTCGATCCGAACGGTCCGATGCAGGAGGTCGAGGTGACGTACACGTAAAGCGCGGATCTCGCCGAGCCGCAGTCCGCAGAACGTCGCCAGCAACACCGCAGCGCGGAGTTCGGGGGCGATCGCGTCGGCGAGCTCGAACACTTGCGCAATCGTCCCAACGGGGCGCTCTGCAGGGCGCTCCGTCGAGGCGCCCTTCACGATGCACGGGTTGCGCACCACGATGCCGTCCTCCACCGCGGTCGCGAACACCGCGTGAACCAGTCGGTAGCACTTGGCGATCGTCGAGGCGCCCGGCTTGCCGGCAGAGATCATGTCGGCGCGCCACGTTCGGATACGGCTCGGTGTGATCTCACGAAGCTCTGTCGCGCCGAGCGCCGGAAGGATGTGCAGGCGCAACTCGCCCTCGTACAGCTCCCGCGTGCGTGGCCGCAGATGCGGTCGCTCAGCGAGCCAACGAGTCGAGTACTCCTCGAACGTCACCTTGCCGGCGTCGGGGTCGATCCATGAACCGCGGTCGACATCGGAGCGCATCGACGCGAGATATGCGTCTGCTTCGCGCTTGGTGCGGAACGTCGTCGGCGCGCTGTGCCACACGAGATCCACGCAGTAGCGCGCCTGGAACCGACCCGACGGCAACTTGCGCACGCTTCCCCACGGGCTTCGACCCATACCGACACCCTAATCCCGAACAAGCACGCGTAACACAGCTACCGGAACCACTGTCGCCCAGCTACCGGAGCCAGTCCCCGAACCGGAACACACCAGCCGGAGCCAACATGTCCACTATGAACCGGGACAGCACAGGCACGGATATGGCACGATATGGCACGACGACCGATTTCGGGAGGGCTGCTCGAAGGTTGCACCACCTCTGAGCTGGTCGTTCAGTGAAGCGGGTGACGGGAATCGAACCCGCGTTCTCAGCTTGGGAAGCTGAGCCTCACACGACGAGTTCATCGATATTAGTCGTCGCGCCCAGGTTGCAATCGGGCAGACTCTGGTCATGGGGGAACACGCAGGCGATGTCTTGGTCGCGCATGAACTGCGCAAGACCTTCAGAAAGGTTGAGGCCGTACGCGGGATCAGCATCAGTGTTGCGCCTGGCGAGCGGGTCGGCCTGCTCGGCCCCAACGGCGCGGGGAAGACCACCACTCTGTTGATGTTGCTCGGGGCAATCCTGCCCGACACGGGCACTGTCACCATCGTCGGTCAGCGCCTGCCACGACATCGCTCGCGGGCGATGGAGAGCGTTGGTTTTGCAGCCGGATACCTGCCCTTGCCCGATCGGCTCAAGGTGCGCGAAGCACTCGGTGTGTTTGCGGGTTGGTACGGCGTTCATAATGAGAAAGCCGCTGTCGCGGATGCACTCGAACGCTTCGAGATCAGCCACCTGGCCGACCGACTGTGCAGCGCACTGAGCAGTGGGCAACGCACGCTCGTAGGCATCGTCAAGGCCACACTGCACAATCCTGCGCTCCTCGTTCTCGACGAGCCGACGGCGTCGCTCGACCCCGATGTGGCGTTGCGGGTACGGCAAGGCCTCTTGCACTTCTGTTCATCCACGGGTGCCGCCTTGCTCATCACGAGCCACGACATGCGCGAGGTCGAAATGCTCACCGAACGGGTGATCTTCTTGGCTAACGGTCACGTCGTGGCGAACGACACCGCCGCGGCGATTGCCACGACCTTTGGTTATAACGATCTCGAAGGTGTCTTCATGCAACTCGCCGAGGAAGCGAGGCGAGCATGAACCTTCATCGCATTCGCGTTGTCATCCGCAGGCACGCGTTCGTGCTTTGGCGCGCCCCGCACCGTTGGTTCGACATCGGCTTCTGGCCGCTGATGGACGTCATTTTGTGGGGCAGCCTCGGCACCTACGTGGCGCGCAACACCACGGGCGCACACTCCGCAACGCCATATCTGATCGCCGGGATCATGATGTTCCACATCCTGTTCCAGAGCCAGATCGCGGTGGGTACCGGCTTCTTAGAGGAAACCTGGAGCCGCAATCTGCTCAACGTACTCACGACACCCGTCACCGAGTTCGAGTACTTAGCCGGCACCGCAACATTCGGGCTCTGCAAGGTGATGTTCGCCTTGCTCACCTTGTCCGTGACAGCGTTCGGGTTCTTTCGATTCGATCTCGGCTCGATCGGGTGGTCGATCATTCCCATCGCGCTCATCCTCACCATCGTTGGATGGTCGGCGGGAATTGCCAACATCGGTATCGTGCTGCGATTCGGTCAGGGCGCGGAGATCCTGATCTGGGGCAGTAACTTCATCCTGATGGCGTTCAGTGGGGTCTTCAACCCTGTCGATGCACTGCCCGGAGCACTTCAGCCTGTCGCACGAGTGCTTCCCAGTACGCATGCGTTCAGCGCACTGCGGACGGTGCTCAACGGCAACCCGCTGCCTGCCGGCGAGATCGTGAGTGGCGTCATCGGCGCCATCGTGATGCTCATCGCCGGGTTCTCCTTTACGGCTTGGATGCTGCACGTATTCCGTCGCCGCGGATTCGTCACCCGCTTCTCGTAAACGCTCTCGACACCGCCTCACCCGAGACCGCCTGACCCGACATCAGGGGATGGGTTGAACCTCAAATGGGGTTGATGTGACAGCATGCCAGCATGAGCGCAGAGCTATTCGATCTCTCCGGAAAAGTAGCGATCGTGACGGGAGGAAGCCGGGGTCTCGGTCGCGAGATGGTGCTCGCATTTGCCGAGCACGGCGCAGACGTGATCATCGCGAGTCGCAAGGTCGAGAACTGCCAAGCCGTCGCCGACGAAGTGCGCTCGATGGGCCGACGCGCGTTGGCCGTTGCGTATCACGCCGCATCGTGGGACGGCGCCGACCAGCTCGCCGATCTGGCCTACACCGAGTTCGGACACGTGGACATTCTGGTCAACAACGCGGGCATGTCGCCGCTGTATCCATCTGTCGACGCGATCAGCGAGGAACTCTTCGACAAGGTCGTCGGAGTCAATCTGAAGGGACCGTTCCGCCTCTCGGCCGTCGTCGGCACTGCAATGGCACAGGGCGACGGCGGCTCGATCATCTTCGTGTCGTCGATCGCCTCACACCGTCCGAGCCCGAACGAGTTGGTGTACGGCGCGGCAAAGGCCGGCGTGAACAACCTGACCCTCGG
>JAYTWP010000509.1:0-2841 GCA_043743395.1 Actinomycetota bacterium
AGCCGCACTCGGCCGACCTGCATTCCCAACGACGATGCTTCGTCGTCGCCGACGCGGAGCAGATCGAGTTGGCGGCGATGTAACAGCAGCACGATCGAACTCACCACGATGTAGGGCGCCACGAGTCGAACATCTCGCCACGTCGCCGTATTGAGCCGCCCGAGGATCCAGCTGTACACCTCGCGGATGACGTCGTTGTTCTGGTACAGCACAAAGGTCTGAATCGCAGTGGCGAGCGATGTGACGGCAACACCTGCGAGTATCAGAGTGATCGATGAGCGCGCCGAACTCGATGAACCGAATGCGGCACCAACCATGTAGGTGAACATCACCGCGATCAGTCCACCGACGAAGGCCGCGAGCGGAAGGGGATCAATGATCCAGCCACTGGTGTTGGCGCGCCCGATGACGAACACAATGGTGGCACCAAGCCCGGCACCAGATGCAACGCCGAGCAGATACGGATCGGCCAATGGATTACGAAAGGCCCCCTGATAGCTCGCACCCGAGATGGACAACATGGCACCGACCAACGCGGCGAGCGCAACGCGCGGCATGCGAACGGTCCAGATGAGGTTCCAGTTCGCACCGGAGATCCGCCCGGCCGGCCCGATATACGCACCGAGCGCGAACGCTCCGATCAGCAGCAGGATCGACGCGGGCAGCCACCAACTGTGCTGGCGCGGTACAAGCGCGACGGTGTCCACGTCGATCCCTTGCATCTCCATCTCGATCAGCCGACCATTACGGAGCAGCCGTCTTCACTGCATCAACGACTGCCCGGAGGTAGTCAACGACCCGAGGCCCCCAGCGCGAGGCGATGTCATCGTCCATGGCGACGATGTGACCGTTCTTCACGGCGTTGATCGACGCCCAGCCATCACGCGCGGCGACCGTGGCTGCAGTCTGCTGACAGCACTTCGTGTCTGCGAGGAAAATGAGATCCGGGTTCGACGACACGATGAACTCGGCGCTGAGCTGTGGATAGTCATTGCCGGGGCCAGCGGAGTCAGCAACGTCGCGAAGGCCGGCAAGTGCGTAGATCTGGCCAATGAAGGTATTCGAGGTCACCGAGAAATACGTGGAGTCGAGCTCGTGGTAGAACGTCAGCGGTTTCGCCAACTTCGGCACCTCGGCGACGATCGCCTTCACGTCGGCCGTCATCTTCGCAGTCACCTTGGCAGCCTCGGCGACGTGGCCAGTGAGGATCCCCAGTTGGGAGATCTGTGAGTACACATCGTCGAGCGACGTCGCAGACGGGCCGTAGTACACGGGGATGTTGAGTTGACCGAGTTGCGACGACAACTTCGCTGAGTCGTCGCCAATCACGACGAGATCAGGCTTGTTGGCAGCGATCGCCTCCACGTTCGGCGTGAAGCCGGAGAGGTCGTGTGGAATGGCTGATGCCTCGGCTGGGAAGGTGGACTGATCATCGACAGCAATGACTTGATTGCCTGCACCGATGGCAAACAGCATCTCGGTGTGGCTCGGCGATAACGAAATGATTCGGACCGGCTTCGCCTTCAGCGTGACCGTGCCATTCGGATCCGTGACGCTGAATGGAACTGCGTCGGCTGCAGCGGCCGTGGTGGTCGACCCGGCATCGCTGACCGTTGGGGCACCGGTTGTCGCCGAGGTGGTACCGACAGTCGACGGCTTGGTGGTGACGGCATCGCTGCCACAACCCGACAGCACGATCAGCGAGAGACCGAGTAGGCCCACAGCTTTTCGCAGCCGGGAATGATTGAAACGTGACATAAAAAATATCCTCCAAGTTGTGGAGGACAAAGACGGATCCGAACGAGAGTTTCCCCTCACGCGAACCACCCTTGCCTCGAGGGTTTCGGTTGCGCACACAGACCAGGCGACCGGACTCGTCTGCTCACGAGGATTCGTAAACAGCTTCACCGTTGCGGGACAGCGTCGGGTTCTCACCGACTTCGCTGGATTCTGTACGGCCCGGCGAACCGGGCATGGCGAACATATCACCCCGTGCCTAGACTGCGCGCTTCCATGAACACACCCGCAGCCGACCACAACACCGAAGAGCCACTTGGCCAAGATCCGCGGCCCGACGGACTGCGAGGCGTCAAGTCTTTGCTCCTTGTCAACACCGGCAACGGCAAGGGCAAGAGCAGCGCCGCATTCGGGGTCATGCTGCGCGGCATCGCCCGCGGCTGGAATGTGGCCGTTCTTCAGTTCGTGAAGAGCGGTGAATGGAAGGTGGGCGAAGAAACGGTCGGACGTCAGCTTGGCGTCCATTGGCAATCGCTCGGCGAAGGATTCACATGGGACTCCGAGAACCTCGACCGGGACAAGGCTGTGGCCCAACGCGGTTGGAACATTGCCCGCGAGATCGTCACAGGCGGCGAGTACGACCTCGTTATCCTCGATGAACTCACGTATCTCATGACGTGGGGCTGGATCAATAGCAACGACGTTATTGCCGTGCTGAACGATCGGCCCGCACACGTCAGCGTGATCGTCACCGGCCGTGACGCCTCACCCGAGCTGATCGCGATCGCTGACACGGTCACCGAAATGCGAGAAGTCAAGCACGCCTATACCAGCGGTGTCGCTGCCAAACGAGGCATCGATTACTGATGCTGCGGACGTCACAGCCGTGAACGCGCTCACGGTGCTCATCGGTGGTGCGCGCAGCGGGAAGAGCGATCTCGCCGTACAAGTCGGACGCCGTTTCGACGGACCCATCACGTTCATCGCCACAGCGCAACGCGTCGATGACGATATGACCGAACGCATCTCCCGACACATCGCCGAACGGCCGGCATGGCCAACGATCGAGGTCACCACCGAACTCGCCGACGCGATGAGCTCTGT
>JAYTWP010000510.1:0-8743 GCA_043743395.1 Actinomycetota bacterium
GCCAAGGCCGTGCGCGATGGCGACGAATGGGTGGTCAACGGACAAAAGGTGTGGAACACGATTGCCCATCTGGCGGATTGGGGAATGCTCGTGACACGCTCGAACCCCGACGCCCCCAAGCACAAGGGCATGACCTACTTCGCTGTTGACATGCACAGTGCCGGCGTCGAGGTGCGTCCGTTACGACAGATCACCGGCGAGGCGGAGTTCAACGAGGTCTATCTCACCGACGTGCGGATTCCCGATGCCAATCGCATCGGCGCCGAGGGCGAGGGCTGGCGCGTATCGCTGACCACGCTGATGAACGAGCGCAGCACGATCGGCGGCGGCGGCGGTTCGCCCAAGCGTGGCTCGGGCGCCATTGCCGAGGCGGTACAGATCTGGCAGTCGCTGCCCGAAGATCGGCGCAGCGGCGCCCAGAAGGATCAGCTGATGAAGATGTGGGTACGCGCCGAATGCCAGCGGCTCACCAACATCCGTGGTGGCGCCCACCGCAAGGCCGGCAACCCGGGTCCCGAAGGCTCTGTCTCCAAGCTCGCGATGGCGGAACTGAACAAGTCGCTGTTCGAGTTGTGTATCGATCTGCTCGGAGCCGACGCGATGGTCGGATACGACTACACGTTCCGTCGCCCGGAGACATTGTCCACCGAGGGCATCGAGCACGGCGTACGCCACGCGTTCTTGCGCGTGCGCGCCAACTCGATCGAGGGAGGCACGAGCGAGATCATGCGCAACATTCTCGGCGAACAGGTGCTCGGTCTGCCGGGCGAGCCGCGCGTGGACAAAGACGTGCCCTGGATCAGCGTGCCGCGCAGCTAACTGAACGCGTTCGGATGGCGCGCCTCGATCGTGCGTCGCATACCGTCTCGCCAATCGACCCGGCACGGACCCGTGATGGCAAGACGCTTGCTTACGTCGGCTACTGAACCGCGCAACGTGCCCTCGATCGGCCGAACGATGACCTCTGCCGGCTGACGCAGTAGCTCTCCGGCGTAGGCGCACCACTCCTGCACACTGACGGACTGATCGCCTGCCCAGTTGACGATGGTGGCAGGCGTTGTCGCAGCGGCCAGCAGCGCGGCCACTTGGTCGTTGATGTCGTCCTGGAAGATCGGGCTGTAGAGACATGGTCCCCACCGAGTCCACACAGGATTGCCGGCGGCGATGGCGTCGGCATGCAACGCAGGAAGACCACCGTTGGGACCGTATGCGACATTCATGCGTGTAATCGTGACCGGCAAGTCGTACGCGCGTGCACAGAATCGGGCAACGGCCTCCTGACCGATCTTGCCGACGGAGTAGGTCGGTGAATGTTGCGGGTTGACGTCCCCCATTGGATCGGTCTCCCGATACGAGTGACGCGAATCAGCGTTGGGCTTGTAGACCGAGTGTGTAGACATCACCAACGCTGCCCGCGCCGAACGGCAATGTTGCAGCACGAATCCGGTGGCTTCGGCATTCGCCCGCAAGGCGTAGTCGAAGTCGTTACCAGGGCCTTGGAATGCAGCGAGGTGCAACACGTAGTCGAAGTCAACTGGCACGTGCGACAGGTCGCCATCGTCGAGGTCGCACTGCACTGGCGTGACCCCGATGGCCTTGACAAGTTCGCGACTGCCGCCCGCGCTGAATCTCGCCAAACCCCACACCGTGTTGTTCCGCGCGAGATGTGCGGCAAGCGGAAACGCGATCTGACCGGTGACTCCGGTGATCAGAATCTTTTGTCCGGAGAGTTCGGTCGCAGCGGTCACCATGGCATTGTCACCCCACCGTTGGCACGCATCACCATGCCGGTGACGAATCGCGCCGCGTCGGACGCGAGGTACAACACCGCGTAAGCCTGATCGAGCGGGTCACCGGCGATTCCCATCGGGGCCAGTGATGCGCGCATGGCAACGTATGCCGACTTTCTGTCTGCGTCGACCGAGCCATCGGCATGCAGTACATGCCGCTCGTTCATCGGAGTGTCGGTCCAACCCGGAGCGAGCGTGTTCACGCGCACGCCGCGGGCGGCGACCTCCATTGCAAGTCCACGGCTGTATTGCGCGGCAGCCGCCTTCGAGGTGGAGTAGCCGGTGACTGTCGGCGTGGCGACATCGACGACACCCGAGGTGACATTGATGATGCTTCCGGAACCCGCCGCCACCATCGCTCGCGCCGCCGCCTGTGAGCCGAACACGACACCTTTGAAGTTGACTGCATGAACGCGATCGAGCTCGGACTCGGTCACAGTGAGCGGGGTCGAGTCGTCGATGATCGCCGCGTTGTTGACCATGACATCGAGGCGACCGTGGCGTGTCAGCACGTCGTCGATGAGTGCATCGACAGCGAGTCGGTTCGAAACGTCGAGTGCCGAGAACTCACACGACAAACCATCCGTAGTCATTGTTGCAATCGTTTCATCGACTCCGGCGGTCAGTATGTCGGTGAGCACCACGTGCGCACCAGCGCGGCCGAGCACCGCAGCAACCGCAAGCCCGATGCCGCGTGCCGCTCCGGTGACGACGGCAACACGGCCAGACAGATCGAACGGGGTGCCCGCCATGTTTGTCGTGCTGTTCGACGTCATGAGAGCACGTAGTCCTCAGCGTCAACGTTGCGCGTGAGTTGCCAGAACTCGAGCAGGCTGAACGGCCAGTTCTGCGCCACCCGACCAGACTCGCTCTTGTACCAACTACTCACCGTCGAGACGCCCCAAGCCATCAGCAGGTTGCCTTCATCAACCCGAGCGTTGTACGTATCGTGAACCTCGGAGCGACAATCCAATGACCGCGACGACCGTTCGAGGAGCAATCGCAAGCATGAGAGCGTGTAGTTCACCTCGCACTCCGAGAAATAGATGATGCTGCCGTTGACAACGATGTTGGTGTTCGGTCCGTACAGACAGAAGAAGTTCGGGAAGTTCGGAATCGTGACCCCGAGATACGCACGCGCGTTGCCGTCCCATTGCTCATGCAGATCAACACCGTCGCGTCCGGTGACCTGCATGGGCGTGAGGAACTTCGATGCCTGGAATCCGGTGGCGTAGATGATGACGTCGACCTCGTGATCGTGCCCGTCGGTGGTCCGCACGCCGGTCGGGGTGATCTCCGCGATGTGTTCGGTCTCGAGGTGCACGTTCGATTTCTTCAGTGCACCCGTCCATGAACCGTTGTCGAGCACGACCCGCTTCGAGGCAGGCGGATAGTGCGGAATCACTTTGTCGACAAGATCTGGATACTCCATGAACTCGAACTGCAGATACATCGTGAGCAACTGCCGAAGTTCGTCGTTGAGCGCGCTCACTGATACGTCGCGAGGCTGCCATTGCGGATCGACGCGGCACGCCGGCAAGACTCCCTCGGTGCCGCGCCAGAACAACCAGAAGCGGTGCCATTGCGCGTACGACGGCACGTGATTGAACAGCCACGTGAGGCCCGCTGGCACGCTCTGGTGATAGTGCGGCACGGGAAAGAACCAATTGGGCGTGCGCTGAAAGATCGTGAGGTCACTCACCGCTTCAGCGATGATCGGCACGAACTGCACGGCACTCGCGCCGGTCCCGATCACCGCAACACGCTTGCCCGTGAGGTCGACGTCATGTCGCCACTCGGCCGAATGAAACGATGGCCCAGCGAACGAATCGATGCCCTCTATCACCGGCATCTTCGGCCGATTGAGCTGACCAACGGCACTGATCACAGCGTTCGCGTGAATCGTCTCTGGCCCATCGGCGTCGCAGATCTGCAGCGCCCACGTGCTCGTGGATTCATGCCAATCGCACGTTGTGACCGCGGTGCCGAATCGGATGTGATCGCGAAGGCCGAACTCATCAGCGCACCGTCGGAAGTAGTCGAGCAGCACGTCTTGCGTAGAGAAGTGCAATGGCCAATCCGTGCGCTGTGCGAACGAGTAGCTGTACACGTGATTCGTGATGTCGACACGACACCCTGGATAGGTGTTCTGCAACCACGTTCCACCCACGTCGGCGTTCTTCTCGAGGATGACGTAGTCGATGCCTGCCTGCTGTAACCGATGGGCAGCGAGCAGCCCCGACATGCCGGCACCGATGATCGCCACGAGGAAAGGGCGGTCGGGCGCGATCTCGGCCTTGGTCCACGTCGGCGCGCGCAGATCAGCGCCGGTCACGGACAGCTCTTCCTCGAGCAACGGCAGGTAGGCGCCAGGCACATCGCCCCCGACGGCGAACTCCATGATGCTGTGCAACGCTTCATCGTCGGGCACGGGCAACACAACCGAGCCGCCG
The DNA here is from genome assembly GCA_043743395.1 of Actinomycetota bacterium. Taxonomy (GTDB): domain Bacteria; phylum Actinomycetota; class Acidimicrobiia; order Acidimicrobiales; family Ilumatobacteraceae; genus WLMZ01. The sequence continues at coordinate 4,244 of JAYTWP010000510.1, forward strand.
TCTCTAAACCGAATCAGTGCTCCAAGAGCTAGTTCGCGAATTGCTTCACGGCGCTCGGGCGAGAATCCGGCATCGAGCTCACGCAAGAGTAGAGGGTCCTGTTTGAGATCGTCGCGCAAGAGCGACATATCGCCGGTGATGTAGGCAAGGCTCGGCAGCAGTGCAGGGATTTCGGCGTCTTCTAGCATGCGCCGGATGGTGTCGTCAACGGCGGTAATGGGTTGAACCGGACGGGAGATCATCACAAGATCTTCGCGCACTCATCGGGCGTTGCTCGGGTGCAAGCCCTGCCCGAGTCAGTCAGGTGATCGCCGCCCGCGGGTCCGCTCGCGGCCGCCGCTGGCCGTGGGGGGCATGTTTGTCAGAGGACCAACCTGACTCACAACCTCTTCGATCGAGGGTCGATCGGGATGAAGATCAGAATCGATGGCGTCATCGAGGCTCCTGCGCATCGCAGCGATGTGGCTCGGTGTGGTGCCACAGCAACCCCCGATGATCCGCGCGCCTGACGCAACCGCAAGCGAGGCGTACGAAGCCATGACCTCAGTGGTGCCGCTGTAGACGATCTCGGTGCCCTGGAACTGTGGGACGCCGCAGTTGCCCTTGGAGATGTACACGTTGCCCGGTCCGCAGCTCTCGGTCATCGACAGCAAGGTGACCAGAATGTCGCTGGCGCCGACACCACAGTTGGCGCCCATCGCAACCGGCGGCACTGCGAGACCCTCGAACACGCTGGCGATGGCGTCGGGCATGATGCCCATCATCGTGCGCCCAGCAGTGTCGAACGACAGCGTGGCGGTGTAGGGCATGCCCACATCGATCGCGGCCTGCGCGGCGGCACGTACTTCTTCGACCGATGACATCGTCTCGATCCAGGCAACATCGGCACCGCCTGCGGCAAGTCCCTCGATCTCCGATCGGAACGAAGCAACGGCGGCGTCGAACGTGAGTGCACCGAGTGGTTCGAACAACTCGCCGGTTGGACCGACGGAGCCGGCGACCAGCACGGGTCGTTCGCATGCATCGGCGACCTCGCGCGCCAGTTCGGCAGCAAGCTTGGCCAGCTCGTACGTGCGTGACTGCGCCTTGTGCAGCTTGAGACGATGCGGATTACAACCGAAGGTGTTCGTGAGGATGATGTCCGAGCCGCTGTCGACAAAACCTTGATGCAGCGCTTTCACGCGATCGGGGTGATCGGAATTCCAGAACTCCGGCGGTTCGCCTGGCCCGAGTCCGCGTTCGAAATAATTGGTGCCTGTAGCACCGTCGGCGAGAAGAACGCGCTTGGTTTGCAGTAGTTCAGCGAGCGAAGTGCGCATCGAGGTCATGTATCCCTTGGCGGGCGGAACGTCCGCTGAGGCCGGATGCAGTATGCCAGATTTCCCTCTCGAAGCCGGGGCGTAAGACTTTCCGGGTTCTGGGAATTTGCAACACCACTCGACAAGAGTAATGCGATGCATTATAATCTAATTCGGTGCCCGACAGGGGGTGCCTTGCAAAGGGGGCTGTCGTGGAGTTCGGTGTTTTTTTGAATGGCTATATCCCAGGCCCTGCGGCTCATGACAGCGCCAGCGAGCACACGGTGCTGATGCGCGAGGCCGAATACGCCATTCATGCCGATCAACACAACTGGAAGTACGCGTGGTTCGGCGAGCATCACGCACTCACCGAGTACAGCCACATGTCTGCTCCCGAAGTGATCATGGGCTACATCGCAGGGCACACCGAGCGCATTCACCTCGGCTCGGCGATCAACAACCTCTCACCACGCGTCAACCATCCGGTGCGCAACGCCGAACGTGCCGCCACGCTCGACCACTTCACCAACAATCGCTACGAATGGGGCACGGGCCGCGGTGCCGGAAGCCATGAGATTGCGACATTCAACATCTTGGACAAGAACTCCACCAAGAGTGAATGGGAAGAGGCAGTCCACGAGATTCCGCGCATGTGGGAACAGCTCGACTACACGTTCGAAGGCACTCACTTCACGGTGCCCACACCGCACAACATCTTGCCCAAGCCATACGGCAAAGGCCATCCCCCGATCTGGGTGGCGTGTGGCAATCCGCCCACCTTTGCCCGTGCTGGCGAATTGGGAATTGGGGCAATCGCATTCAACTTCGAGCCGATCTTCAACCTCAAGGGCCGCATCGACGCGTACAAGCAAGCAATCGAGAAGTGCACCGAACCCCTCGGTCAGTACATGAACAACAACGTGATGATGACGAATGCAGTCATCTGCCTCGGCGACCGCAAGCGTGCCCGCGACTTGGCCCTCGATGGGCTCGGCAGCTATCTCGTCACGATGGTCAATCTGTATCACGACACCATGCCGCAGTCGCCGGACGCGATCGTGTGGCCAAAGCCCACGATCTCAATTCGCGAAATCGCCGGTGGCGACCCCGAAGCCTTCCTCGACTCGCTGATCGCTGGCGGGTACCTGCTGTGCGGTACCCCCGATGAAGTCACCGAGCAGGTCAAGAAGTACCAGACGGTTGGCTGCGACCAGCTCGTGTTTGGTCTCCCCAGCTCGATGGAGCACGACGAGGTGCTCGAGATGCTCGAGGTCTTTGGCCAAAAGGTCATCCCCGAGTTCGACACAGATCCCGTGCACTCCACGACTCGTTACCGCCAGAACGCCGTACCGAAGTACAACAAGTTCAACTTCCCGGTACCCGACGTTCAGGTCCAGCGGATACCCGCCAACGCGCTGCTGCCGCTCCCCTGACCCGCTCTACCGCGCGCCACGGCGTGCGATACGGTGCTCGCTTGCCACTGCACCCGGGTTCGACCGCCACAACAGGAGCGCCATGAGCGACGACCGACCTCGCACGTCTACACGAGACCATCAACTACTGCGCGAGCAACTCACGCAATGGCTGACCTTGCACGTGCCCTCACCAACGATCTCGGAGTTCATCGCGCCCGATACCAACGGCATGTCGAGCGAGACGATTTTGTTCGAGGCGCATTGGCGCGTGGAGCAGGGTGACACCACTTCGGGGCGGTTCGTGCTGCGGCTTCCACCGGACCCCGCGTCTGAGCCCGTGTTCGCCGTGTACGACATGCCCCGCCAGTTCAATGCGATGCGCTTGGTCGCGGCTCGGACCGATGTCGCCATTCCAGCAACTGTGTGGCTCGAGACCGACCCCGCCGCTCTCGGTGCACCGTTCTTCGTGATGGAACGCTTGGACGGCGTGGTGCCCCCCGACCTCATGCCCTACCCCTTCGGCGACAACTGGCTCTTCGATGCAGATCCCGCAGATCAGGCGCGGCTGCAACAATCATCGATCGAGACACTGGCCAAGATCCACAGCATTGCTGCCAGCGAACCCGACGCCGCATTCTTGGCCATCGATGCGCCCGGCGACACCGCACTCGAGCGCCACGTCAACGATCAGCGTGCGTTCTACGAGTGGGTCGCGTCCGATGGCGTGCGTTCGCCGCTCATCGAGCGCGCGTTTCAGTGGCTCGACGACAATTGGCCGAGCAACGAGGGTGAGTCCGTGGTGAGTTGGGGCGATGCGCGCATCGGCAACATCATGTACAGGGACTTCGTGCCGGTTGCCGTCCTTGATTGGGAGATGGCTGGACACGGCCCTCGCGAGATCGACCTCGGTTGGTTCATCTTCCTGCATCGCTTCTTCCAGGACCTCGTCGAGCAATTGGGCTTGCCTGGTATGCCAGATTTCATGCGCACTGCCGACGTCTCTGCGAGCTACGAGGAGGCCAGCGGTCACACACCGCAGAACCTGCAGTGGTTCATGCTGTATGCGGCGCTGCGTCACGCGATCATCATGTTCAGAATCACACGGCGACAGATCCTGTTTGGCGAGGCGACCATGCCGGAAAACCCGGATCACGCCTTCATCCACCACCCAACGCTTGCCGCAATGATCGACGGCACCTATTGGGCGAAACTGTGAGTTCGTCGGTCGCCTCGCGCACCGTATGACGACCAAAGGGTTTCGACAGTCGATTGCCGCCAGCGTGCTGCTGGTTGTCGTGCTGCACGCCCGATTTTTTTTCACGCCACTCACCGCGGACGAAGGTGGCTTCCTGGCGATCGCGCGAGCGTGGGGCCACGGCCGCGACCTCTACCGGCAGGTGTGGGTCGATCGACCGCAGGGGCTATTACTGGTGTTTCGCCTGTGGTCCGACATCTTCGGCAGCAGCACCGCATCGGTTCGGGTCATGGCGACGTTGTTCGCAGCAATCGCTGTTGTATCGGGTGCATATATCGCTCGGGCGATCGCCACTCCCCTTGCGGGTGCGTTCGCTGCGGTGTTCGTCGCCGCGATTTCGTCGGCACCGGTGCTCGAAGGCTTCATTGCCAACGGCGAGTTGCTGAGCGGCGCACTCTCGGTTGCCGGCCTCGCGGCCGGTTGCTTGGTCGTCACCCGTCGGTGCGGCCTGCGGTGGATGTTCGCGTCGGGTGTGTTGGCCGGCTGCGCAATATCGATCAAGCAGTCGGGCTTCGATGGTTTCGTCGCCATC
>JAYTWP010000511.1:0-6292 GCA_043743395.1 Actinomycetota bacterium
AGCACGCCGGTGATGACGAACTGGGCCTGGGGGAACATCTCGCCGAGCATGCCCATGAACGGAATCGTGCCGCCCTCTCCGAAGGCGCGTGATGCCTGACCGAACGACTCGTTGGACGCGGTGTCGAGCGCGGCTTCCAGCCATGGCGCAAATGGGGGAGCGTTCCATCCCGGCCCCGACTGGAGGTCGCTGAGGACGACCGTCGCGTTGTTCGGCGGATCGCCTTGCAGCGCACTCGCAATGGCCGCGGCCGCTGCCTGATGGTCACACGTTGGAGGTAGCCGGAAGCTGAGGCTCAACGATGTGGACGGTCTGAGTACGTTGCCGGCCAACGACACATCTGGGATCCCCGCTACTCCGGTGATGCTGAGCGTGGGATGCCAGGTGCGCGCCAAAAGTTGCTCGGCAGCAGTGGCCACCATGGGGCGCGCGCCACTGACGAATGGAAAGTGGTGGGCGATCGGCTCGGGGAATTCGGCCGCGGTCGCGTGAGCTTGCGTGATGCGGCCAGATGGAATCACGACATGGAGCGCCGGCAGCAACACCGTGCCAGTGACGGAATCCTCGACGCGATCCAACAGTTGGCGGATGATGCGAAACGACGATGGCACCACACCGCTCGCCTCTCCAGAATGCACCCCCTCAGTGAGGATCTGCACCGTGAGCGTGCAACTGGCGAGACCGCGCAACGATGTGGTGACCCATAAGCGTTCGTAGTCGAGGCAGCCGCTATCCAAGCACAGTACGAGCGACGGTGTTCCGATGCGATGGTGCAGCGCCTCGAGGTGTGCCGGAAGGTCGGGACTACCACTTTCCTCGCTTGCCTCGATGAGCGCGATGCATCTCGCATGCGCCATGCCTGCGGCCTGAGCAGCCTCGATAGCGGTGAGCGAAGCGAACGCTGCGTAACCGTCGTCTGCGCCGCCCCGACCGTAGAGTTTGTCGCCCTCGACCACCGGTTGCCAGGGGCCGAGTCCGTCTCTCCAACCGGTCATCTCCGGCTGCTTGTCGAGGTGTCCGTACAGCAACACGGTGTCATCAGATGGTTCGCAGTTGAACGCCGGAATCTCGATCACGATGACCGGCGTGCGCCCATCGAGTTCGTGGACTTCAACGGCGAGCCCGACGATTGGCCGCGCCGCGCTCCACGCGCGAACCAATTCCACGGCGCGTGCCATATGGCCGTGCTCGCGCCAGTTCGCGTCGTACGCCTCGGACACGTTCGGGATGGTGATGTACTCGTGTAACGCCGGTTCGATCGAGCGCGTCCATACCGCGTCGATGAACTCGGCTGCGCCGCTCGCCATCATCGACGCACGGAGATGAGGCGATCGATGGTTCGCTCGGCTTCGGCGATCATCGAGCGCACGATGTCGCCAGCGGGGATGAGATCGTGGATCGCGCCGACGCCCTGACCGGCAGGCATGAATTCTTTGTTCACTTCGACAGCTGTGCCCGATGGAGCCCCGAGATGGTTGACTCCGGCCCGCGCCGACGCCAGCGCTTGTCCGGGGAATGGTTCCAACTCCTCGGGATGCTCCTCGAAATGGTTGGTCCAGTCATTGCGCACGACGCGACACGTCTTGCCCGTGTAGCTCTTGCTGATCACGGTTCCGTCTTCGTGGAGGCTCAGCAACGCTTCCTTGTAACCGTTCACGGCTTGGGCCTCTGGGGTGGCGATGAAGCGTGTGCCGATCCATACGCCGTCGGCGCCGAGTGCGAGTGACGCAGCGAGGCCACGGCCATCGAACAGACCACCAGCAGCAACGACGGGCACCTTGTTGCCCACGGCATCGACTACTTGCGGCACGAGGGCCATCGTCGCAATGGTGCCTGTGTGACCGCCGGCCTCGGTGCCTTGGGCGACCACGAAGTCGCAACCGCTGGCGACGGCGGAGACAGCGTGGCGGACCTTGCCGGCCATGCTTCCGACGAGAACGTTGTGTGAGTGGAGCAGATCGATGACCGCGCGCGGCACACCGAGACCGGCGACGAAGATGCGCGCGCCGCCATCGATGACGGCTTGGATACCGGCTTCGACTTGTCCGGGAAACGCGGTCAGCAGATCGACGCCGAATGGCTTAGAGGTCAGTGCCTTGACCTTTGCGATTTCGGCAGGAAGCTGCTCGGTGCCCATCGTGCTCGCGCCGAATGTACCGATGCCGCCTGCCTCGCTGACCGCAGCCACGAGGGCGTGGTAACTCACTCCGCCCATGCCGGCCAACATGATCGGGTGCTCGATGTCCAACAGCTCGGTGAGTCGTGTGTGCATAATCGTCACCGTATCCGCGACCACCCAGACTGATCGAAGTGTTCAGTCCTGAAAGGCACCTGGCCGCCGGAAGAACCGGCGATGCCATCTCGATGGTGTGAGCAGCACAGCGCGCGGCTCGTCCTCGAACATCCAGCGGGCGAAGTTGCGCCGAGTCCACTCGCTGGTACCGACGACTCGGACTGCACCGCGTGCTCCCCATGGCTTGGCGAGCACTCGGCTGAGGAGCACCGACATCTTGTGGTCCGCGAACAGGTGGTGCCCGACGTCGTGGTGGTAGCGCACACGTGTGACCGCTGGCGCCAGTGCCCCACCGGCGAGCACGGCTTCTGCCGCCAGACGCCCCGTGAGCAGTGCCTGGCCGATGCCCTCGCCGGTGAGCGCGTCGGTGGCGGCGGCTGCATCGCCGACGAAGAGCACCCGACCGTGCGCGAGTACGGCCTGATCGATGCGTGCCGGGATCGGCCACGCCGTATGGCGACCTTCGAGCACAGCATCGGGACCGAGTGCCTCGCGAATGTGAGGTCGCTGCAAGAGATCGGGCCACAGCGCCTTCATCTGCTGCACCTTGATGCCACCGCCGCGTAACACACCAAAACCGATGTTGACGCGGCCATCGGGGAGCGGGAACGACCACGCGTACCCGGGCAGGATGTCGGAATCGAACCACACGTAGAGACGGTCCTTTGCGGTGCCGGTCACGTTGGCTGCGTATTGGCGAAAGCCGTGCCACTCGCCGAGGTAACCGGGCTTGTCCACGCCGAGCGCCTTGCGAACAGGGGACCACATACCGTCGGCGGCGACGAGGTAACGAGCTCGCACGCAGCCGAGACCTGCGATGTCGGCCACGATGTGATCGGAGGCTTGCTCGACGACCGAGACGAAGCCGTGCCCCTCGAGCACGCGAGCGCCAGCGTGGCGCGCATGATCGAGCAGCGCGTTGTCGAGCTCTATTCGCGGAGTGACGGCTGCGAACTGGCCCGGCCCGCGCAAGGGTAGGCAGACCTCGCGACCGCTGGGGGATCGCAGCCATGCATCGTGGACGACGGTCCAACTCGGGACGCTGCCGGGGTCGAAACCCAACGTCTCGAGTTCGCGCAAGGCAAGAGTGGTCAGCCCGTCGCCGCAGCACTTGTCGCGTGGGAAGGTGGCCTTGTCGACGATGGTGACATCGCGCCCCGCAACTGCCAACACGCGTGCTGCAGCGCTACCCGCTGGGCCCGCGCCGATGACGAGTACCTCGGTATCGAGCACAGTCTCCAACACGGCGTGCAGGCTACGGCGTGACGCGGCCAAGGCGTTGGGCGTGATACACGCCGCCTTCGGGTGGCGCGCCCATCCAGGCGAATCGTTGCGCGTTCACGCGGTCGCGAAGGCCGGAGTTGATCAGCTGATAGACGTGATCGCCCGGGCATTGGGTGAACGACATGTCGCGGTGGCCGGCGATGGTCGGCGTGGTCACGAGCGCTCCGGCCTTGTAGCGCTGCGAACCACGCGAGATGAACGACGTCGTGGCATCGGGATAGGTGTCAATTCCGTACCGAGTGCCGAGCCACGCAAGAACCCGCACCAGCGAATCGACCATGGCCGGGGTTGGGTCCACCAGTGAGAAACTGCCCACGAGGCAGACGAGTTGCGCGAACCCCTGACTGCCACCCGTGGCATCGGCGACGACGGGACCAGCCAACGCCCCGGCTCGTCCCTCCCACACAACGCCGTCGTGGTCAATGAAGAACTCGTAGCACACGTCGGCCCAACCCTTCGCTGCACTGGTGTGCCACGCATACGCGCTGCGGATGACTTGTCGTGCACCGCCCGCGCCGTAGTTGTTTGGCGAGTCGGTGTGATGCACGAGAAGGAACTGTGGCGTCTCGGGTTGGATCGCGAACTTGGGGGGAAGGTCGGCGCCCCACGCGTCGCGTGGACTCACGAAGAGTCCGGGCATGACCTCCACCGGAGGCGGCGCGGCAACGGCGACCCGGGCCGAACTGCTCGTCACGGCAGCGGCCGCAACAAGGCCTGCACCGATGATTGCTTCACGTCGCGTCAAATGAGAGTCACACACTGCTGCCACTTTATGATGACAAGCGCTGTCCTAGTGAGGAGATCTGGAATGAGTAATCGTCTGTGTGAAGGCCGCGTTGCCATCGTCACCGGTGCGGGTCGTGGCATTGGCCGCGAGCACGCGTTGAGCCTGGCCAGCCAGGGCGCCAAAGTGGTGGTGAACGACCTCGGTGGCAACATCGATGGTTCCGGCGGCGATCAATCGCCCGCACAGCAGGTGGTCGAAGAGATCAAGGGCATGGGCGGCGAGGCCGTGGCCAACGGCGACAACGTCGCGTCGTGGGAAGGCGCCCAGCGACTGATCAACACCGCGATCGAGACGTTCGGCGACCTTCATGCCGTGATCAACAACGCGGGCATCCTGCGTGACCGTGTCCTCATCAACATGACCGAAGAAGAGTGGGACGCTGTCATCGCGGTTCACCTCAAGGGCACCTTTGCCCCCAGCCGATGGGCCGCTACATACTGGCGCGAGCAGAGCAAGGCCGGCAAGCCCGTCGATGGTCGGATCATCAACACCACCTCGGTCAGCGGCATTTACGGCAATCCCGGCCAGACCAACTACGGCGCGGCTAAGGCCGGCATCGCCGCATTCACCAATATCGCCGCGCTCGAACTCTCGCGCTACGGCGTCACGGTCAACGCGGTTGCACCGGTCGCGCTGACCCGTATGACCGAAGGCCTTGGGCCGGCTCCCGAAACTGACGCCGAGCGCGAGATGCGCTCGCCGCGCTGGATTGCCCCGATCGTCACCTGGTTGGCCTCGGCCGAATCGGCTGGCGTCACCGGCAATGTGTTCGAGGCCAGCGGTCAGACATTGGCCATCGCCGAAGGCTGGCACCGCGGGCCGCGCGTCGCGCCAGAAGAAGACCCCACCAAGCTCGGCCCGATCGTGGCCGATCTGCTCAGCAAGGCCCGCCGCAATGCGGGCATGGATGGCCAAGAAGGCTCGTGGCCACAGCCACGTAAGTGAGCCTCATCGCTTCGTCCCGTTCGTGATACTTGTCGTTCCCGTTCACACCGTCTCCAAGGAGTTGTGCCATGCCGTTGAATCCTGATTCCGTCGGATCTGTCTCCGAGCCCACCACCGTCAGCTGGACCAGTAAGGACGCGTTGCTCTATGCAGTCAGCGTCGGCTGCGGTACGAGCGAGCTCGCGTTTGCCACGGAGAACACCAAGGACACACCCCAGCAGGTGCTGCCCACGTTCCCGGTCGTGATCCCCGGCGCAGGTGGCACCTTCTCGACGATGGGTACCTTCAACCCGGCGATGCTCGTGCACGGCTCGCAGTCGGTCACGTTGCATCAGCCCTTGCCCGTTGCCGGCACCGCAACGGTTGTCGGGCGTATCGCCGCGATGTACGACAAAGGCAAGGCTGCAGTCGTGGTGACCGAGACCGTGGCGACGGACTCGGCGGGTGCGCCGTTGTACACCACCGGCGCGTCACTGTTCATTCGTGGCGAGGGCGGTTGGGGCGGCGACCGCGGCCCGAGTGGTCCGCAGAATGTTCCGCCAGATCGTGCACCCGATCACTCCGTCACGTATCAGACCTCCGTCGATCAAGCACTGGTCTACCGACTCAACGGTGACCGCAACCCGCTGCACAGCGATCCGTCGTTCGCAGCGATGGGTGGCTTCGACCGACCGATTCTGCACGGCCTGTGCACATACGGTTTCACCGGTCGGGCTTTGCTGCACACGTTGTGCGGCAGCGACTCGGCCCGGTTCAAGCACATCGAAGGCCGCTTCGCGTCGCCGGTCATTCCCGGCGAGGCTCTCACCATCAGCATGTGGATCATTGGTAGTGGCGAGGCCGTGTTCACGACATCTGCCGGTGATCGGGTCGTGTTCGATCAGGGCCTATTGCGCTTCAGCTGATCAGTGCGAGGCAGGCGTCACCATCTGGGTGGGGATTGCCGGCTCACCGCGAGACAGCGACAACCCCTCCCACGGCAG
>JAYTWP010000512.1:0-2456 GCA_043743395.1 Actinomycetota bacterium
GCCCCAGTCCCACAGCGGACGTTCCGCGATCGAGTGCAGCACATGACCCTTTCGCCACGACGACCCGCCGATGGAATTGACGAGCACCATCGAACGCACGCGATCGGGATGATCGTGCGCGAGACGAATGCTGACGCCTCCGCCGAAACTGTGCCCCACAACCACAACGGGCTCATCGACCTTCAGCGCGCCGAGAAAGTCCGCGACCCAGCGACCATATCCAGCCATTGAAAAGTCGGCAGCCGGCAGTTCATGGGTGCCACCAAAGCCGGGCAGCGCAGGAGCAATGACACGACAGCCCTGATCGGCAATAGATGCGATCACGTCACGGTAGGTGTGATGCGCCAACGCCCAGCCGTGAAGCAGCACCACCGGCATACCGGACCCCGCCACGCTGTAGGCAGCTGGGCGACCTTGTACGAAGGTGCGCTTTTCGACAACGACTTCGCGAGAAGGGACAGCTGCCGCGAGCGCCGCGAGGCGCTCAGGACTTGCGGTTGGCAACTTCTCGGCGTTCGAACTCATTCAGACCACCCCAGATGCCGTGCGGCTCCGCGATGCGCAGCGCGTAGGCGAGACAATCGGCTCGCACATCGCACCGCGCACAGATTGCCTTTGCACGACGCTCGCGCTTGGAACGAGCATCCTTGCCCTCGATGTGGGGCGGAGGATAAAACAGCGACGGATCGTCACCTCTGCACGCCGCGTTGTGCTGCCATTGCATCTCATCGTATTCGTCGTCTCTGCGCAGAACCATCGATGTCCCCTTGGATCGAACACACAGCACCCTACAAATGGAACCGAAACCCGGCACAATCGTTTGGCCAACCACTGAGCGCGGTCATGGTCGAATGTTCAGCGGGAGTGGCTGCATGCAACACTCAGTGCATGACCGAATCCGGGCCAAACGAGCAGCAAGCCACCTATTGGACCGATACGGCAGGTCCACATTGGGTGCAGCAACAAGACATGTTCGATCACATGTTGGCGCATTTCGGTGCCGCTGGCCTCGCCGCACTCGATGCGCAACCCGGCGAACTGGTTCTCGACATCGGCTGCGGCACCGGCTTGACGACTTTGGAACTTGCCGAGGCCGTCGGCTCATCGGGATTGGTGATCGGTGCCGATATCTCCCCCACCATGATCGAGGCGGCACGCGTACGGGTGGGCGCCAACTCGTCGATCGAGTTCGTCGTCGCCGATGTCCAACTCGAACGCATTGCCCCCAAGGGTCGCGATGCCGACGCTGCGTTTTCGCGATTCGGCGTGATGTTCTTCGCTGATCCCGTCGCCGCGTTCACGAACATTGCCAGCAATGTTCGCAGCGGTGGACGTCTCGCGTTCGTGTGCTGGCAACACGAAGAAGCAAACGAATGGATCTCGCTGCCCGCCGGCATCATGCGCTCGTTCACGCCCCAACCCGTGTTGCCGCCGCCGAATGCACCGGGGCCGTTTGCCTTTCACGATTGCGATCGCGTTACCGACATTCTCACGGGTGCTGGTTGGACATCGGTACACATCGACCCGTTCAACGCCCCCACCACAATGGGCGGCGGTAAGGGACTCGAGGCGGCTGTCGCACAATCGATGAGCACGCACGCGGGACAGATCCTGCGTTCACAAGTGGATGATCAGACCTTCGCTGCGGCGACCGATGCGATCCGCAGCGCATTCAGCGGGCGACTTCTCGGTGGGGCCGTCACGTTTCCGGGCAACGTGTGGGTGATCACCGCGCGCCGTTGATGTCGAACGTTGACGTCGAGCGCTGACGTCGAGCGCTGACGTCGAGCGTTGACGTCGAGCGTTGAGCCCTGATCTCAGTTGGCCTCGACGGCCTCGACAGCTGTCTCGTCCACGTTGGCGCTCTTCTTGTGACGCATCTCGCGGTAGTCCTTAGCGCCGCCCTCTTCGGGCTCGACCTCGAGCGTGACGCCATCGATTGCGATGACCCGCAGCGACTCGCCAGCTTTCAACGGCGTGGCTCGGTTCGTGCGCGCCCGCCAGCGTCCGCCCGAAACCTCGGCGATGCCCTCGGGACTGATGTCGGCCAAGGCCGTGCCCATCTGGCCGATCATCCATTCGCGACCAACTGTGGGTGTCGCGAAACGCGTGCGAACCATCGAGGGCATACCGACGATGAAGGTGAGCATGATGCCACCGATGCCCGCGATGAGCGTGATCCATGATGGACGCAACGACGCCCCGAGCACATCGCGATACAGCAACAACGATCCGCCGATGAACAGCGCTAGACCGACACCGGTCCATAACCGCGGAATGCCCACCTGGACATCGACCGCGAATGCCGCCATCGCCACAATGAGCGCAGCGAGCGCCCATCCATTGAGTGGCAGTGCGGCGAGGCCATAGCTCGCCAAGATCAGCGACACCGCGCCAACGACACCAGCGACACCGACGCCAGCTGTGAAGAACTCGAAGATCAGCAACGCCATGCC